>JABRWB010000100.1 GCA_039961635.1 bacterium | reverse complement strand
TCCGGAAAACCTCACCGCGGATATTCTTGGGTTGGAGCGTGCGGCCCACGCCCGGATTTGGGAGTGCACCGGCTTGCCGGTGCAATTTCGAAATGCGGAAATTTACCCCCGCCTTGTCTCCGGCGATTAACCGCGGGACCAAAAGCGCCGATGAAGCGGCGCACTCCAAAAATACCGCGCCCACGTGGACGAACCATCCGCATGCACTGCGGCCGGTCGAGAGCCAGCAGATCCAAACCAACAGCGCCACGCAGTTCATCAATGTCTCGGACGAGATATCGCCGTCCCGCAGGACGTACAATCCCTTCACTTCCGCAGCCGGAGACACCGAAGCGATTGCAGCAAAGGGCAGGCTCGTGCTTGTCAATGGCGCAGTGCCCACGGTCATGGCCCAGACAACGCTTTATCCGAGCGAGCTTTTCAGCCACAGGAACCCGACCTATTCCGAGAACACGATTGCGCTGCCAAGCGACCGCGGCGCGCTGGAAATAAGCGGAACGAACCTGATGTACGAAGGGACGCGGGTCAAGACGTGGATCATCGGCAGGGACGTGAATCCGGGGGGGAGGGGCAACGGCGTACATTTTGCGCATGGAATGTTTACTTGTGGCACGACTCGCTCGCCCGCAACCGTATACTTATTGGCCGGGTGGGGAAATTCAATTAACAACGGAAACGATCCTGAGCTTAGTGGGTGCGATTTATATACTCAGGATGGTATGTGTAAACCCGGATTTAAAGGCACCTTAAAATCATGCTGCTGCAAGGATTACGGAGAAGGACTCGACGCCGCACTAGAAATGTGCACAAGCGGTTGCGGCTGCTGCTGCGCAGGAGTATGCACGGAGATTCCAATGTGCCCTAAATTTACAAAAAATCCTAACCCAGAAATGCATAAGAAACTTCTCAAAACTGATAAGGACTATGCCTACGGCTATTGCGACAATTTGAAATGCGGAGCTAGCGACGCTCCTTGTCTGCCCTGTGGTTCCGATGCTGCGATGGGATGCTGCAGCGACTACTGCAGTTCGCTTCAAGAGCGTTTTGGCCCTCCCGAAGCTCCCGGCGGTGGCGGAACCGGCGGGGGAGGAACAGGGGGCGCATGTGGAGGATGCGGATCGCCGATGGGAGGAGGGTTTGGCAGCTATGGTCGGTATGACATGGCACCTGGCCCTGATCCTTGTGATACCATATTTCAGAATTATACAATGGAAGAATTAGCCACGAAATGCTTTGGATACGGAACATTTTGGGATGATGGACCGTTCCGCGATTTAGCAGGTTGCGGTCCGGCTATGTCATTTGTTGATGACGCAAGGTATCATCTAAACAAAGCAATGAAAAAATGTTGCAATAACCCATACGATAAAGTGTTGCCAAATTTTATGAAGTGCTTTCACACAAAATTATGGACTATCCATATAGTGTGCGCTCACACGGCGTGTCAGTGCTATCGATGCCGTGCGGCCGGTTCTTCCGGCTATACAAAGAATAAATGGGGCTATATAGTTCTTTGCAATGTATGGAGTACTGCAGGCAGAAATTTGTGCGAAGTAATGGATGATATCGCACATGAAATTAGCCACCATTGTGGCACACTGGATGTGCCGGAAGGAAGGAAAAGCAAAAAGGATGTTACACTTCTAGGCACAGCGTGCGTTTGGCCTTACTGCCTAGATTCTTCCAATTGGTAATGGAGGCTGCAATGAGTTATTTGAGCGGTAGGGAAATTCTTAGTATTTTCCTGATGGGTATTGTAGCCGCGGTAATATATTTCATTATTATTATATTACCAGTTACCGAGGCCTACAATATGATAGTCAATTTTGATAATCCATTAATTCAGGCTTTGTGGTAAATGCTATGAGAAGGCAGGCAATACGGATATTGATAATCGCAATGATTACTGGCGTAAGCTTCCTTTTTGGCATATATATATGCAAAGTCTTATATTCCCTATTGGTATTGATTGGCTTTCCTGGTCCGCTGGGGTACTGATAATTATCACCGATCTGAGCTCAAACGATTGGACCAAGACCTACAACGCGATGGGGCGCAACCTGACCGTAGTCACTCCCACAGTTGGGATCAACTCGTACACGAACACCAAGTACTACGACGGAGTGGGGAACATCGTCAAAGTCACCGACCTCAAATCCCAGAACACCGAGTACACCTACAACGCACGCAACCAGCGCACCAGGATACGCTACAAGGGGATGGGATCGGGCGGCACGGACGTGGACATCGACTTCGCCTTCAACTGCTGCAGGATGACTTTCTGCGACGATCCCCTGGGCACCTCCGATAGGAGGCCGGCCGTCCCGGGCGGAGATCTCCCGGCGGGACGCCGGGCCTCCTTATACGACGATTTTGCCCGGTTGACCTTTCATACCGACGAGGCTGAGGTTCCGCGGCTGGAAGCCGCGGCTAAGGGGTATGAATATGATGGCATGAACCGCGTGACCAAGGTGACGGATCACACCGGCATCGACACGGATTACGTGTACGAAAAGGCCGGATATGTGGCCGGGGTTTTCAGCCCCGGATATCACCGGCCTGAAGGACGCGCATCCCGGTTTTATCGCATTATCCCTGCCCCTGGCTCGCTTTTGCCTGCCTCCTGAATCACACCGCTCGTCTCTCAACGGGCGCATCCAGTGCGCCGCCGCGCACCTCTCTCGTCTCTTCCCTCTGTTCTCTTCCGATTTCCCGCTTCCCTATTCCCTCTTCGTCCGTTTTCTGCTATTAATCTCCGGCCCGCTTGGGCCGGGGTGAGGCTTGAGGAAGGTATATCTAGATCATTCTGCGACGTCGTACGTGCTTCCGGAGGTGCTGGATGCGATGCTTCCGTACTTCTCGGAGCGCTTCGGCAACCCGTCCAGCCTGCACGCGTTCGGCAGGGAAACGAGGAAGATCCTGGAGGACTGCCGCGAAAAGGTGGCCGATTTGATGGGAGTGCATCCCGTCGAGGTCGTCTTCACCGGCGGCGGCAGCGAGGCCGACAACACGGCGATAATCGGCAGTTTGCTCGCCCAGCGCGACAAGGGCAATCACCTCGTCACCTCCACTATCGAGCATCATGCGATCGGTCACACGTGCGAGTTCGCCAAAAAGTACTTCGGCGCGGAAGTGACTTACGTCCCCGTCGACCGGAACGCGAGGCTTGATTTGGAAGCGCTTCAGGCGGCGATAACGGATAAAACCGTACTCGTGTCGGTGATGAGCGCGAACAACGAAGTCGGGACGATACAGGATCTCGACGCGATAAGCGCGATCTGCGCGGATCGCGGCGTCCGGTTTCACACCGACGCGGTGCAGTCCATCGGGCTGCACGACCTAAAACTTTCCGAGAGGCCGATTTCGCTGGCCAGCTTCGCCGCGCACAAATTTTACGGGCCGAAAGGCGTGGGCTGTTTGATCAAGCGGAAGAATTGCAAGGTGATCCCGCTTCTGCATGGCGGAGCGCAGGAGTTCGGGCTGCGGGCGGGCACTGAAAATATCGCCGGAATCGTCGGGCTCGCAAAGGCGCTCGAAATCGCGATGCGGGAGATGGAAACCAACATCGCAAGGCTGACGGCGCTTCGGGACAAGCTGGTGCGGGGAGTGCTCGACAGTGTGCCCGACACGCGGCTGAACGGCGATCCGGTCAACCGGCTTCCTCACAACGCCAATATAGGATTCAACAAAGTGGAAGGCGAAAGCGTGCTTCTGCAGCTGGATTTGCATGGGATTGCCGCTTCAAGCGGAAGCGCATGCACGTCTTCATCGTTGAATCCGAGCCACGTATTGACGGCTATGGGGCTCGATCCGGTCACGATTCACGGAAGCGTGAGGTTCACGCTCGGGCACAGGACGACCGAGGAGGATATCGACTACGTTCTGGAAGTCATTCCGGGCGCGGTCGAAAAGCTGCGGGCGATAAGCGCCGTTTATTAGTATTCCGGGGGGGGGCTGTTTCGCCGGCCGCAAACCTTCCGGTCATTCGGGAGGATTTCCGAACTTGCCTTCGAAAACGAATTCGGATTGCCGCCTGCGCGGCGCGGGAACCTCGCGATCGCGCAGGTCTTCCGGAAGCGACGCGGGATCGCCGTGGCGTCCGATCGCGACCGCGGCGACCGGGAAGAATCCATCGGGGATTTCCAGCAGCTCCTTTGCCTTTTCCCTGTTGAATCCGGCCATTGCGTGCGTCACCCAGCCGCGGCGGATCGCTTCGAGGGCGAAGTATCCCCAGGCGCATCCGGTGTCGAACAGGTGCGTCGAATTCGGCTTGTCGTTGCGCGCGAATGTCTCTCGCGAGCACACGACGAGCAGGGCTGCCGCGTTCCTTGCCCAGCGCCAGTTGCCCTCCGAGAGTATTTCGCCGAACGAATCGAAAACGCCGGAACCGCGCAAGGCGTATACGAACCGCCACGGCTGCTCGTTGCTTGAAGACGGCGCGAACCGCGCCGCCTCGAACATCGCGAAAAGCTCGCTTTCCGGCAATTTCTCGTCAGCGAAAGCCCGCGGCGACCAGCGCTCCAGAAAAAACCCGCCTATTTCGTATTCGGTTTTTCTGTTTTCGTGATTCTTTGCGTCGAATGACATTTCGGCTCCTTGTTGCGGCAGTGCCGCCGCATAAACCAATACCGCTCGGCGGGAAATCGCCGCGCCTAAATCAGATACGGGTTGGATATCCGCTCGCGCAATACCGTCGTCGCCGGCCCGTGACCGGGGTGGATGCGCGTGCCGTCGGGAAGAGTCAAGAGCTTGCCGCGAATCGAAGCCAATAGCGTTTCGGTGTCTCCCCCGGGCAGGTCGGTGCGCCCGATGCTTCCCGCAAAGAGCGCATCGCCGACCACCGCGTCCTCGCCGCACACAATCGCGACGCTCCCTTGCGAATGGCCGGGCACTTCCAGGATTTCGAATTGGTGCGCGCCGAGATATAAGACACCGCCCTCGGCCAGGTAGTCATCCGGCGCGGGAGACGATTCCGCGTCGAACTGGAACATCGCAGCCATCGCGGTCTGCGCCCGCAGCATGTGCTCGTCCGCCCGATGGATCAACAGCATCGCCTCCGGAAATTCGTTCTTGAAATACCTGTTGTTGAATGTGTGGTCGAAATGGCCGTGCGTGTTCACGATGTATTTCAGGTTGAGATTCTTCTTCCGGATTTCTGCCGCGAGCGCGTCGGAATCTATTCCCGGGTCGATCAGCATCGCCTCCGAGCTTGCCCTGTCGAACCAAAGGTACACGTTGTTGCCGAGCGGCCCGCAGGTCGCGCATTCCAGGCTAAGCGGCATCGTTCGCCTCCGGGGTTGCGGCATCCGGTTTATATGAAAAAACTTCAAGCTTGTTCGAATTCTCCTGCACCGCGGCGAAAGTCCCGCCCAATGGAGACGCCGCGGCCAGGCGCGGCGAATTCATAACGGGATGGATTCCTTCGTCTTTGATGATTACCAATCTCGGATGTCCGTTACCGTCCGTTTTGGAGTGTACCGCCAGCGCCGAACCGTTTGACAGCGGGCGCACCCAAGAGAAATAGCCGGGAATCGAGGTCGGATGATCCGCGAGGCGCGCCGCGGGCGCCAGCCGCCACCAATTGTTCGGCCGCAGTCCCGCCGCGTCGCCCGCGGCCTCCGGGTCCAAAAGCACCCAGACTTCATCCGCCGCGGTTATCAGTCCGCGCTCAAGGATGTTTCCCTGTATCCATGGCTCTTCCTCGCCCTTGCCGACGGGAAAGCTGACCAAAAGCGGCGGGCTGTATGCCTTTCCTCCGAATATCCCCGCGGAAATCCACAGGCGCTTTCCCCGCCGGCAATATTCGATTTCAGACACCAGCCCCGGCGCGCCAGGAAGCGGATTTTGCACCGGTTCCAAGCGTCCTATGTTGCGAGGCTCCCTGAAATCGAACCAAAGCAAGTCCGCTTCGGGCGCGGATGCGGGGTGCCGCGCCACCACAAGCCGCGTCTCGTCATCCGAAAACGCCGCGTCGGATATATCGAATCCGTGCGGAAGCCTTAATGGAATAACCTCCGAAGCGACGTCGCGGTCCAGCCGTACGAGCACGCAGCGCGGCTCCGGCCCGCCCGGCGCTGTCGGCCAGACGAGGATGTATCGCAGCCCCGGCGATACTTCGATATGCACGTTGTTGAGCCACGCGGGATCGCTCACCGCGTTTTCGAGGATCATGCCGGATACGATTTTGCGCTTTGACGGCCCCTCGGTCTCCAGTTCCCATATCGACGCGCCTTCGGGATTGGTCAGGTAAAAGAGCACCTTGTTTTCGGCGGGGACCAAAATATGAGAAATGAATCCTTCCTTGATTTCCCAGACGCCGAGGCGTTGATAAGGCGGCTTCGGTTTGGATTCGGCAATCGCGATTCCTGCCGGCGCAAGCCAAACCGCCGCCGCCGCAACGGCGGCAAAAGCCGAACCAAAAACCGCAGGCTTAATCTTCATCGGCATTCACCGCTTCGCCGCGGCCGGACAGCCGCGCGAAGACGCGGTCAATTATTTCATACTTGTAACCACGCCTGGCTAGTGCGGCCGCGAGCTTCTGTTTTGCGTTTGCTTCGCCGCGCGAAATCGCATCGGCGTATTTTTTTCCGCTTCTGGACAGCCACTTCATCGCGCCGTCGAGTTGCTCCCGCTCGCCGGCAAGCGCTTCCACGATTTCCTTCGCTTCCCGCAATGACAAGCCGCGCGCGGCAAGATCCGCCACGACTCCGCGCTCGCCTTTTCCGGGCATTGCCAGCCGTTGCGACGCGTACCGGCGCGCGATTCCTTCGTCGTCAAGCAACCCGCGGTTCCTGCACTCGCCGATGGCATGCGCCCTCGCCGCCGCGGAGAATCCGCGCTGCGAAAGCCTTCTTTCTATTTCGCCCGAAAGCCTGTCTTTAAACGAAATAAGCCGCAGCGCCATGTCCAGCGCCCGCTCCCGTTGCGCCGCATCCCATAGTGCGGAACGCTCGCCCGCGCCGAGCCGCATTCCCTTCGCGAGCTTTTTTTCGAGAGCGATTGCAATCGGCACTTTCCAGGCGGTGCCGTCGTCCCAGACAACAAGCAAATTGGCCGCGCCCGCTTTGCGCCGGCAGAGCTTCAGCACGGTTCCGGCCTCGGGCGCGGGCCGCTCGCCGTCCGACAGGATCGCGTAAGCGGGCGCGTTTGTGGATTTGGAGTAATCTTTGGATTCTGATTTGCCTGTGCGCATGCCGCCGCGGATTTTATCATCGAGATTGCGAATCACGGACCGTTTGGGATACAATTGCTCTGTAATGCCCGCACCGGTTACCTTGGACTCCCGCCGGGAATCGCATCCGGCGAAACCGGGGACGCACATCCTCCCGATCCGCTCGTGCGATTGGAGTTCCTTTTCGTTAAAGGCCGCTAATCCCCCAAGCTTCGCATCCCCCGCGCGCCTCAGCTACCGCCCCTCCGATTCCGCGGCGGTGGACACGAATGCGTTCGCTACGAAGGGCTATCTTGCTCTGGTGAACGGCGGCGCGCCAGCGAAGGCGAGCTACGACATAAATCCCGCAAGCGAGCTGTTCTATTACCGCAACTACACCGTGAACGAGAACAGCATAA
>JABRWB010000099.1 GCA_039961635.1 bacterium | reverse complement strand
CTTTCGAGCAGCGATAGGTCGCCTTTGCAGAACAATATAAAAGGAGGCTCGGGAATTTCCTTCAGCCTTTTCGGGAACTCCTTCGACTCTCGCGTTACCGCCGCGATGCCGAGCGATTTCATTTTTTCCGCCAGCTTATCCGGTTGAAATTCGTCCATCGCGGAAACGATGTCGGCCTTAAGCGACTCGCCCAAAAAATCCAGTTTCCCGATTTCCGCCCGTTTGGCGGCGGCTGCCGACTCCGGGCTTCCGAAATGCGCTGAAAGCGCGTCGAAATGAGACGGCCGAAGCCACCTGATATGGCCGAACAAAAGGTATGCCGCCAAATTTTTATCCATCGCGAACGCCCGCTGGCGCGGATAGATTAGCGCAGATTACGCCGGCTGCCGAAAGAGCAACTCGGCTTGTTACAGATTCGGACTCGGTGCGGCCTGCCCCGGCTCTACGATTTTCACTGTTACTCCCTGGTGCCACTTGAACTTGATCGGCGTGTTGTCGCCGAACGCCGTGTAATATGAATTCGGATTGCCGACAGCCGGATCATCAGGAACTCCAAAGGTAAGATATCCTGGACTCAGCGGCGTCCAGGGAAACGAAAACAAATCTCCGCTGGATCCCGGCGGAGACTCGGTGCTCGACTGCACGAAACTCGCGTTGAATTCAAGCATGCTCGGATTGCCCGCTATCGGGATGACCGGCGCAGGCAAGTAAAATCCGTCTTTGAAATCGAAAAAACTTCCAAGCGTAACGAATCCAAAATCCTGCGGCTTCACGTTCGGCGTGTAGGAAATCCTCACCTGGTTCATCTGATACATCCGCCCCGCGAGCGTTTTCGCATTAGCCGTGAGGTAAATCGTTTCGCCCAGCTCGTAAACTTCCTTGTCCGTAGTGAGGAACAGACAGTCGTTCGGGCGCGGCACGAATAAGCTCACCTCGGTCGTATTTCGCTCCTCGTTGCCAATGGCATCCTGTGCGCGCACCGTGAAATAGTATGTCGCCGCGCCCCGCGCTCCTTGGATAACCGCCGGACTTTCGGTGAACCCGCGTTCGACGGACGAGTATGCAAAATCAATCGGCGAAATCGTCCAGTAATAAACGTTGTAAGTCACCGGGCCGCTTGCGTCGGAAGCCGTGCCGAAAGCAACTTCGACCAGGTTGTCCCCTATGAGCGACGCACCTGATGCGCCTGCGGCACCGTTCCAAACCGGGGGCTCTTTGTCATATTCTATGTTGCCGAAAACGCAATATGAACCGGTTGCAGAAACAGCACCCGTGTACGCGTTCGATTCCGCGTTCAAAGCTACCTGCCCCATCGGCAAGAACTGGTTTGGCTGGGTATACATCCAAAAGTCCATATTTGCCGGAGCGGCAACGCTCGCGCTTTTGCCCAGACCGGACGGAGCTGCACCCTCCGAAATCGCCGCGATGCCGAGCGGGATCGGAATGACCACCGCCGCATCCGCCTGGAGCTGCAACGGGTTGCCCGATTCGTCGTACACCGAAATTTCAACTCCGCAAATGAATTCAAGCCCGGACTGCGGCGCGCCTACAATATCCTGCGGTGCAAGGCCTTCGATCACCAAAACTGCTCCGTCCGGCAGACCGCCCGCGGGAACCGTCACTGAATGTCCGAACGATGTGGCCACCGTTTGCTCGACCGCCCAGTCCGGAGAAGATTCGACGCTGAAGGTGTACTCGGCGGCAGGGAAAGTCCTTTCCCCTTCTTCATACATCCCGTCCGACGCGCGCACCTCATACAAATAGCGTCTGTCCGCCGGGGGTTTCTCGTCAATGTATTCATACTCGGCAAACAGCGTTGTCACCGGTCCATCTTGACGGTTGATGCTGACGAGGGACGATGGAAACTGCCTGTTCGGCAGCCTGGAGGCAAGTGAAAAAATCCCGTTTTGCTCTTCGATGCGGTAAACGTTGTATCCGGCCACCTTTGCGCCATAATTCTGCGCAATGGGAGTGATGTCCGAAACGCCGATTTCACCGTTTTTGTCACCGTCCACGCGAATAAGCAGCTCGCCTTCGGTCGCGAGAAAATTAAGCGCGATCGGGGTCAAATCGGGGACCGCCACTTCGCCGTCGTTGTCGTAGTCCCCCAAATTGCGCTCGGTCCAGCTCACGTGAACATCGCCGGCGCGGTCCAAAAAAACATCCACTTTGTCGACGCGATTGGCCTCTCCCCTGGGCGCGCGGTTAACTTCGCGTTGCGCGCCGTCCGCATCATATTCGAACGTCGCTTCGAAAACAGTCGCTCCGGCGAAGACTGCCGGATCGGTTTCCAGGTGTTCGGTGAATACGCCTGCGTCGACAGCTCCTTCCACTACGCCGAACAGCTTAATTGGCATCGCTTCGAACGGCACTCCCCATTTCCCCTCCTTGAACACCCAGGACGGGTCGTTGGGCTTGATTCTGAACGCCGCTCCGTTGAAACTTCCCGACTTCAGGATGACCGCCACAGTTGCCGAAGTGCCGTTTTTTAAGACTTGAACTGAATAACCGCTTTTGATTTCATCGACCTCCGCGGGTATGAGCGAGAATCCATTCTCCATTACGGCGTTCTCGTCATCCAGCCAGGTACAAGCGGGGGCGTCTCCGCTCAAACGCTGACTTGCGCCGCGCAAGGAATATGCGGTGAATCTGCCGCAGGCAAGCAAAACCATGCTTTGGGCAAAAAGAGCGGAAGCGAGCAGTGCCCGAAAAGCCGCCCCTGAATATTGTGTTTTGGCCATTTACGTATCCGGCAACTGAGAATGACGGAATTAGTATACCTCTGGACGATGGGCAAACTTGTTTCGCGGCCAAAAGACCCATTCAATTTACAATTATTCTCCGCCGGACTCCATATGCCTATGCCGATGTGTGGTGGCCGCATGCCGCCGCGAAGCGTTCGAGTTCCCGCTCGTATCCTTCGGGAAACTCGAAACGGACGTAACCGGATTCGTAATAACCGTGGAAATCCGTTCCCCCTGTGAAAAACATTCCTCTGTCCTTCCCCTCATTAATGTATTGAGCGGTTTGCTCCGCCGTATGAATCGGATATGCCGCCTCGATTCCGCTCGCAAGGGAAAGAAGCGTCGATAGCGCATCGGCGGATTTGATCTTGCCGGGATGCGCGACGACAACCACGCCGCCCAAGTCGCGCGCTCGCTTGGCCGCGACGCGCATGTCAAGTGCCGGCGGCTGGTATGCCGCGCCGCCGGGACCGATGTTGTTAAGCACGAATTCCCTGATCGCTTCAAGCACCAACGGAAGGTATCCGCGTTCGATCATCTGCATTATCATCGGCGGGACTCCGACCGGCGCGGGAGACGACACTGCCTCCATCAGCTCGAAATCCAGCCTGTAACCCTGACGCAGCAGCCCGTCCACTATCTTTTTCGCGCGCTCGTTTTGCATGCGCCGGATTTCCTCCTCGAACGCCCGAACGCCCGCATCGTCGACATCCATTCCATACCAGAGGATGTGGATTTCTTCGCCCCGGTTTTTATTCGGATGCCGGTCGAACTCTACGATTTCCTCCAGCCGACCGGGGGTGTACCAAGTGGAAATCTCCATTCCGGGAATAAGCTCGATTCCGGCCGATTTGGCCGGAATTATCCCGTCCCGGTATCCCCACAGCGTGTCGTGGTCCACTATCGCGGCACGCCCTATGCCGTTTTCCGCAAGGATTCCGATGAGCTCCGCCGCGGAATATCGCCCGTCCGATCTGGTCGAGTGAACGTGAAGATCCCAGCCGGTTCGAATTCCTTCCACGCTGCGATTATCGCACAACCGGAACAAATACGCTTGCGTTGTCGTATCCAACGCGTTTATTCAACGGAATCGGGATCAATTCTGGTAAAATCGCTTCGACCTGCATCCGATGCAGGCAAAACGGAGCAATCATGCATCTTTGTCCTCACTGGAAATTCCCTCAAGCCAGGCGCAATCAGGCGGCGTTGCTCGCCTTGTTGGTCCTGGTCGTAACATCGTTCGCCGCGAATGCTTGCGGCAAAAACCCCTCGCGTAAGTTGTTCGCACGGGAAAAACCAGCGTCGGGGGATTCGATTTCCTTCGACGCTTCCGGGGCGGACCTGGTCATTGGCGCGCCTGGATCGCCGGGCGTGCTGCCCCCGGAACTCCCCGAAACGCTTGTCCGGGGAACGTTTTCCGTGGTTCCAATCGGCTTGAATAATGAATTCGATCCCAAGGCCTGCGGGCTGTATTCGCTCAAGGTAAGCGACAAGAAAGGCGGCAAGCTGGCGGAGATATCCGCCATCGACGTTATTGACATGCGCTTCGCGCTGTTCGAGGTTCGCTACGACGCGTCGCGGTACTCCCCCGAAACCTCGGTGCCTGGGAATTTTCTTGGACCGGATAACGAAACGGTGCGGCTTGTCGTCACTTCAATATCCGGCGTCGTCTACGTCGGAATCGCGCGCATCGGATTCGATCAAAAAACCGGAGCGGCCGGTAGCGGCGAGCTTGCGCGGATATTTTTCAAAAACAAACCATTCAGCGGGAACAGGCGCACCTCCAAAGCTCCGTCGGAAACGGATAACCGTGTGCTGCTGCTTGCGGACGACGAAGTTACCGCACGCTTCACAGAGCGAAACCGAGGCGACTGCGACAACAACGGCGAGGTCGGTATCGCCGACATCACGCCGATCGCCCTCAATTTCAACGAGTCCTCAGGCGAAAGCACCGCCGCGCAAAACGCGGACTCGGATGGCAACGGCGAAGTGGGAATCGCGGATATCACGCCGATTGCGCTCGCTTTCCTGAACCAGATTTCAGGCTATCGCGTATTCAGGCTGGAATCAGCGACGGCCCCGTCGGCTGCGAATTTCGTCGGGCTTGCTCCTTGGCAAATCCTTCCACGCCCCACAGGGCTTACCGGCCAAAATCCGCGTCCCTCTTACACTTTCAGCGATCCCACGGCGGCGCCCGGCGTTTATTACGCGGTTGCGCCGTTCGATTCGGAGGGCAACCAAGGTGTCCTTTCTAATATCATACAGGGCAACCAGCCCTCCGGCGGCCCGTTAGTCACGATTAATTCTCCTGACGACGGCGCAGTCGTCAGCGGAGTGGTTCAAATCACGGTTGACGTTTCTACGCTGTCCGCTGTGACCGGAGTGGATTTTTTCATCGATGATATGCTCAATCCCGCGGGCTCGGATGACGCCCCTCCATACAGCTTCGACTGGAACACGAACACGCTGCCGACAGAAGCATCACACATAATCCGCGCAGTCGCAACCGACGATCAAGCGCGAACCGGAGAAGATTCGATAACCGTATCAAACATCTTCTTCAACTTGGCGATTACACCGGAAAGCGGTTGGCTGCAATCGGGCGGCACCGTTCCGGTGGAGGCAATCAGCGATTACCCCGGCAATTTGAGCGTTGAATTCCACTTGGACGGAAGCTTGGCAAGTACAGTAACTTCGCCTCCCTATATCTACTATTGGAACGTGGACGGGGCATCGGACGGGCCGCACGATTTCTTGATTATCGCCACCGACGAGTTCAGTCGTTCGAAACAGGTCGAAGCGACATATATAAAGTCCTACCTGCAAACGCTTCCTCCTGTGGAATGGCAAAACGCGCTCGGCGCGGTCGGACTCGGCCCGGCGACTCCGGGGATGGCGGACGTTTTCGGCGCGGGCATCCAGTACGGCACGTTTGCATGGTCGAATTACAACGACCTGTTTACGATGCTGCCTACGTATTGGACGATCTGGTACGAGGATACTGATTCCGGCCCGCGGTATATGCATGACAAGGGCAAGTTTCTCTCGACGACGACATCGCTCCAGTCGCTGATTCACGACGCGAGCCTGGAGGGGCTTCCGCAACACTGGATCGATCCCCAAACTCACAGCGAAGTTCTTGATCCGCAGCAACCGCTCGCCAAGGCAATTGCCGACTTCGTCGCGACGGCAGGCGGCGTCCCGAATCAGGCAGCCTACCAGTCGGCGATCGGCACTATGTCGCTCGAATCACAGCGCGCGATCGCGCCGCTGTTTTACGCTACGGGACATGCTTTAACTTTGCGCAACGTCAACCTCGCCGAAATGGGCTTCACTCAAGATGGCATAAACAACGTGTTCGCCTACGCGCATGGCGATCCTTCGGGAGGCTTGATTTCGCTTTTTGCCAGTGCATACCTGCCTGGTCTCTTCGACGTTTCGGGAAACAACTTTTTCTTCGCGGGCTTCCGTTACGAAGCGCTGTTCGAAGGCGCGGCATATTTGGGAGATGCAATTGACGACCTAACTGAATATTTAAAATCGAATCCTTCGTTCGAAAATGTCAGTCTCGATATTTCGACTCCCGCCGGGCGCGTTAAAATCGCGGGCACAGGCAACGACATTCACGCCGCAGCCGCGCCCGACGGCCACGCGATCCTCATCGATCTCGGCGGGAGCGACACGTACAACTGCCATGCGGGAGGAACCGCTAGCGGAAACAACGGCGTAGCCATCTGCCTGGACTTCGGCGGCAACGACACGTACAACAGGATGGACAATCCGGACGATATAGACAGGACGGCATCGCCGCCCAACGACGACACTTCCCAGCAAGGCGCGGGAAGGCTGGGTATCGGCGTCCTCGTGGATTACGGCGGAGACGACACCTACCGCTCGGTGCGGCTTTCCCAGGGAAGCTGCGTCTTCGGCGTCGGCGTACTCGCGGACTACGGATTCGGCAACGACGACTACGAAATGGAAGCGTTAGGTCAGGGAGGTGCCATCGGCGGCATCGCGATTCTGCTGGATGAAGGCGGCGCGGACGAATACACGGCCTGGCAGAAGTCCCAGGGATTCGGTGGATTGATGGGAATAGGGTATTTGATAGACCAAGGATTCGAAAGCGACGTTTACTACGCAGTTCCCGACGGCGATCCGGCCAAGCCGGAATACTGGCTGTCCGGCGCCTCGTACGACAACAAAAACATGAGTTCCAGCCAAGGATGCGGATGGGGCGCGCGCTGGGGTTGGATCGAAGACATACCCACTGCAGGCGTGCACACCGTCGGCTCCGGCGGGCTGGGGATACTGTGCGATTCGGGAGGCGACGACGAATACACCTGCGGCGTGTTCGGCCAGGGGTGCGGCTTTTACCAGGGTACCGGGCTTTTGATAGACATGCTGGGAAACGATACTCGCAACGGCCACTGGTACACGCAGGGCGCGACCGCGCACGTCGGTGTCGGCGGGCTGTTCGACCTGTACGGCGACGACAACTACGCGAACGACGCTTCTGTCGGCGTCGGCGGCGCGCACGACTGGTCGATTACATGGTTTTGCGATATTGCGGGCGACGACATATATAACGCCGCGGGGCTCGGACTCGCGTCAGGATACTCGAACAGCTTCGCCTATTTCCTCGACCTGTCAGGAGCGGACAGCTATTCCGCGCACGGCGCGAACGAAAACACGACTCTGGGGAAAGGCAACCTGGGCGATGCGAACCGCCCCGACGAGCCGAGCTACGGCATTTTCTTGGATCTATTCGGCGGCGACACGTACGATCCCGTTTACCAGAACATGGTCGAGAGCGCGGGAAAACCCGGCAACGGCGCAAGCTGGATCAGGACGGTCGAAGGAACCTATACGAACGGCAGAGGAAGCGGCTTGGACGTTGATTAGCCGACGCTAGGGCTTGATAAGCATTTTGAGCCCCACGGCGATAACAACGATGCCGAAGATACGCTTTAGCGTCTCATCCGGGACGTATTGAACCAGATGCGCGCCGGCAAGCCCACCGGCGAAAATGCCGACCGCTATCCAGGCAGCTATCGGAATCTGTTCAATCCCGATTACGCCCTCCCGCCAGTATCTCCATACGGCAAGAAGGCCGACCGGAGGAATAAGCGCCATCAGCGAAATGCCTTGTGCTTCGTGTTGGCCGACACCGAGAATATAAACAAGCGCGGGTATCAGAATCACGCCCCCTCCCAAGCCGAAAAAACCCGCGAATAATCCCGCCAAAAGCCCCAGTAGTACGATTTTAGCAAGCGGCATCGAAACTCCGGCTACCAAAAGGAAATTGAAGACCGGAGTTTAGCACCGTGAGAAGCGTTTTATATAATCACCCTGCGGGCGCGCGGCATGCACGCGATTCTAAAACGACGCGACGATGGAAGCTTCGGCAAGATCGTCCGCGACGTAAGGCGGCGAACCTTCCGAAACGTAAATGTCGTGCTCTTTGTGAAAATTAAACTTGGTTACTATGAAATAAACGACCTCCATTGGATGGTCGGAGGAAATTTTCTGTTTGTAAGATCTCTTAACTTCATCAGGATCTTCCGCGTCGATCTTGACAAACTCCCTCTGCAATCCGCCAACCGATACGAAATTGCTTCCATCCCAGTACCATGCGCATAAATCTATGTCGCGGCTGATTACGGCTTCCACCTTGAGAAACTCGTGACCTTCCGGAGCGTCTTGCGTCTCGAACGCCTGTCCCTTTACGCGGTTGAAAATCACGCGCGCAATCGGGCGCGCTTCTTTCAACTTGAATCCATCCAGCGGCCGCTTGCGCGCTTTTTCAATGTAATACTTCAGTTTTTCCGCGGGTATTTTTTCGATTATTGGCTTTGCCTTGGCGTACCAGTCCGAACCGGGATCGAGGGTTTTCCAAGCTTCGATCGCTTCGTCGTACTTGTGCTGCTTATACAGCTCAAGTCCGGCGTTGTACTTGCCCTTTTCTCCTTCGGCCGCGGCTTTTTTAAGCTTGGCCATAAGTGCTGGGTCGCCCTTGCCCGTCGGAACGTAACCCAGTACGATACCAGCCTCCTTGTATTTGCCTTCGTCGATAAGCTTTTGGGCGCGCGCACCCAGTGCGCCGGCAAATGCAGCGTCAATCTCGTCCGCAAGCTCAGGCGATGTTTCTAGAACCGCCGACCACATCTCGTATTTGGCAGGGTCGAACTTGTCCGAAGTCACGAGGGGCTTCAACCTGCTTTTCAGACTTTCGGCGGCTTTGACTTGCTCTGGTCCAACCGACTCGGACAAAAGCTCGAAATATGCGAACTGCGCGTTTTCGAATTTGCCTGCATCGAACGCCTTCTCCGCGCGGGCAAGTTTGCCTTCGTAGCTCTGGCAGCCGGTCGCAGCGGCGGCAATCGCCAAGGCGGTCAAAATCAAACTTAAGGTAGCAGCTCTCAAATCTGGCCTCCTCACGGGGCTTTGGACTCTGATTGTAGCAAAATGGTTCACTTCGACGCTCGTGATAAAATCCGTCCCCCATGTGCGGAATATTCGGAATCGTGTTCGACTCACCGCGCGCCGATCTTGGCGAATTACTTGTGCGCGCGGGCAAAAGATTAAGCTACCGCGGCTACGACTCGGTCGGATGCGCGGCGATCGGCGCGGACGGCGCGATAGAGCTTCGCAAGGATGCGGGCAAAATCGAGGACGTCAACCGCAAGCTCAAGTTCGACGAGCTTTCGGGTAAACGCGGGATGATTCAGCTTAGATGGGCCACATTCGGCGCGCCGACCCATGAGAACTCCCAACCGCACCTTTCGCTGGACGGGAAAATGGTTGGTGCACACAACGGCAACATAACCAACACCCCGTTCTTGATCGAAAAGCTAACGGCGGAAGGAATGACTTTCCTCGGAGTCAACGATGGCGAAGTAGTGCTCCGCGTAATCGAAAAGTTTATAAACGAGGGCAAGTCCCTGAAGGAAGCCCATGCAGCGTCCCTTGAATTGCTTGAAGGACATTTCAGCTGCATAGCCGCGCGCTCGGAAGACGGCAAAATGAGCGCTTTCCGGAACGGAAGCTCGCTTTTCCTCGGTATTGGCGAAGGATTTGTCTGTGCGTCTTCAGACCTGCCGTCAATTCTCGAATTCACGGATGAATACATACAGCTTCAGGACGGAGATTACGTCGAATTTACGTCCCGCACTTTCGAGATTTTCAACCTTTTCCGGCGTGAAGCTGTAGATGCCAAACCCGTCAAAAGCCAGTTCGGTATCGAAGACGTGCAAAAGGGTAACTTCCCGCATTTTATGCTTAAGGAAATCCATGAGCAGGAAAAAACGGTCCCGGATTTATTAACCAGAATTGCGGGAAGCAAGGAGCTTTCGGATTTCGCGTCGCACATCTCCAAGGCGCGCAGGCTTTATATGACCGGCGCAGGCAGCTCGTTTCATTCGCTTCTGTTCGGATGCCATTGCCTTTCGCGGCTTGCGCGCATACCGGCGGTCCCCTGCTACGCGAGCCAGTTCCTTCCGCTATACGGACCGTCCGTTTCAAAGGAAGACACCGTCGTTCTTGTATCGCAAAGCGGTGAAACGAAAGACCTGCTGGACGTGCTTTGGTTTGTAAAGGACGAGATGGGCGGCGATGTGCTGTCCGTGGTAAACAATATCGGAAGCACAATCGCCCTCAACTCGAACACTCTTCTTCCGCTTACGTGCAATTTGGAAATAAGCGTTCCCGCCACGAAAACGTTTCTGAATCAAGTCGTATTATTTCTGTATCTCGCCTGCCATTTAAACAAATTGCATGGCGACGCGCCTTTGGGCGCTCCTGCGCCCGCCGATTTCAATGGACTCGGTGAACTGATTGCTCGAACGATTGATCTATGCGACGAGCCTATGCGCAAGCTTGCGGGCAGGCTGCTGCCGCATAAGGAGTTTTACATTCTGGGCTTCGGACTGACCTACCCAATCGCGCTTGAAGGCGCGCTAAAGGTAAAAGAAGTCGTTTTCAACCATCCGGAAGGGATGTATTCAAGCGAGTTCAAACATGGCCCGCTTGCTGTTGTGGCGCCGGGATACCCTGTGCTTTATACGTATGTGAGCGGCGACGAAAACTATGTTTTAAGCCACATGAACGAGGTTAAGTGCAGACAGGGAACGGTTATCGCGTTCGGCCCGGCAAACGATCTCGTCGATGAAACGGCGGAAACCGCGTATCATCTGCCCGAAGGTGTGGACAACCCCTATATCCAGGCAATCCTGCTCACCATACCTTTTCAGCTTTTGGCGTATCATCAAGCCGTGCTCGTCGGGAACAATCCCGACCAGCCGAGAAACCTTAGTAAGACTTTGACGGTCTACTAACCGGCACCGTCCGGTACTTTGAATATGGAAACGGATAGCGTTCGCGGGGATGTCGGCAAGCCGGCAAGCCGGCGCGCCGCGCGCAAGAAGTTACTGGAAATATGCTTCGAAGCCGATTTCCACCTGGTTGATGATCCTGCCGCATTTGTAGAAGAGAGGTTGCTGCGCCCGCCGGAAAACGATCCTTCCGATCCGGACGGCCATATCGTCCGGAAATTTGAAGGTGATAATTTGCATTTCATAAAATCCCTGGCCGAGCTGGTTTTAAGGAACACGAAAGCGCTGGATGCGGTCTTGGAGCGCTATCCGTGGGAATGGTCGTTCGACAGAATCGGCAGGCCGGAGCGAATCGTCTTGCGCATCGCGCTTGCCGAATTGCTTTTCACGGACACATCCTACAAAATCGTGATCAACGAAGCACTGGATCTTGCGAAGGCCTACGGCGAATCCGATGCAAACCGTTTTGTAAACGGCATACTCGGTTCGATATACAGCGATTTGGAGTCCATCAGAAATGAATTCAGCGACTAAATCACGCAAATTGGCTGCACCGCTGATTGCGCTCGCAGTTGTAACTGCCGTAGTGCTAGTCGGAGCGTTTGCCGCAAAGTCAATTTTCCCGCCCCGGATCGAAAACGGGATTGAGATGCAAAAACCCATTTGGCAGCCGGCGCACAGCCTGCTGCTTCAGATGGACTTCGAGTACAAGACGGACGTGTTTTCAGTCACCGAGGATATTTCAGGGGATTACCCGCTTTCAATTTTGGCTGTGGATTTCGGCATTTACGTGCACCGGATCGGCGGCTTCGCCAAGAGCTTCATATTCGGCGGAACGCACTCAAGCGAGTTTTACAGGCTGATAGGCGACAGCGATTTGTACAAATGGCAGAAGAGCCACAAGTTGGAGCCGTCCGAGCCTAAATACAAAATATACGTTAAGGACGATGCGGAACACCTGAAACAAGAATTCAGCATTCGCTTCAAAAATGGCGCAAAAGTCCCCGCTTATTTCCCGCAGGGGCTGAAAGACAAAATCGCATCCGGCCAAACAACTGTGGTCGAGGCAGGCAATTACTACTACATCTCCGCAGAAGACATTTATATGGTGCATTGGGTCGGGCCTTCCCCGCTACCCGAAGAAACCAGAGCTTTAATAGACGAGTTGGTGTCACGTATGAAATTCGGCGTCGGCGAATCGCAGACTTCCGAAGAACAATCTTTGAAGTCCGAAAACAAAGGCGGCGAACGATCACAAGCTGAAAATGAAGATTCGCCCACTTCCGGGCGGGAACTCGAATCCGGAGGCGACTCGGACACAGACAAAATTGATCCGCTTCCGGCACTTCCCGGAAATTAGCGCCGGCTACATTCTGTCGGCTTCAGTCAGTTTTTCGCGGCCGCCAAGGTAATCGCGCAACACGGGCGGAATTTCCACTCCGCCGTCGGCGGTCTGGTAGTTTTCGAGAATCGCCGCGTAAAGCCTGGGCAGCGCCACGCCGCTAGCATTCAGCGTATGCGCGTAAAACGGCTTGCCCGTGTTCGGATCGCGGTACCTTATGTTCGCGCGCCTGGCCTGGAAGTCTTCGTAGTTGGAGCTGGATGAAACTTCCTGCCAACTGCCGTCGGACGGCAGCCACACTTCGAGGTCATACGTCTTAGCGCTTCCGAACGTCATATCCCCCGTGGGCAGCAGCGTTCTCCGGAAGTGCAGCCCCAAGCGCTTGAGTATTTCCTCGGCCTCGCGCGTCAATCCCTCGTGCCTTTCGTAGCTCGTGTGAGGCGTCGTAAAGTTGACCAGCTCAACCTTGTCGAACTGGTGAACCCGGATCAGCCCTTTCACCGCCTTGCCATAGCTGCCCGCTTCCCGCCGGAAACAGGCCGTATAAGCGCAATACTTAATCGGCTCTTCCAGATTTTCGATAATCGAGTCGCGGTGGTAATTCGTCACAGGCACTTCCGCGGTCGGAATCAGGTACATAGCCCCGCCCTCGAGGCCGTACATATCGTCCGCGAACTTGGGAAGCTGACCGGTGCCGACCATCGCTTCCGCAAGCACCAAGTAGGGCGCCGACAACTGCACATATCCGTGCTCGTTTTGATGCACGTCCAGCATCCACTGGATAATCGCCTGCTGCAGCCTCGCGCCCCAGCCGCGGAAGAAATAATATCCATGCCCGCTCACGCGCGCGCCCGCTTCGAAATCGATCAGCCCCAGTCTGGCGGCGATTTCAAGATGATCCTTCGCCGGAAAGCCCAAATCGCGGGGCTCGCCCCATATGGAAACTATCGTCTTGTCGCTGTCCGCCATCCCGAACGGAACGCTCGGATGCGGGATGTTCGGCAGTTCCAACATCAGCCGCTCTATCTTGCCCGCGATTTCGGCGAACTCTTCCTCCATCGCTTTGACGTGCATACCCAGCACTTTCATTTGGTCGATGCGTTCCGCCATTTCCTGGCGTTTCCCGGCCTTCTGCAGTTCGGCGATTTCCTTGGAAGCGCGGTTCTTGTCCTCCTGCAAATCGTTCAGCGCCTTTTGAGTACGGCGGGACTCCTCGTCCAGCGCCAGGAATTTGTCCACCAGTTTGACGTAATCGCGTCCGCGTCGCGACAGCGCGTCCTTGGCTTCGTCGGGATGCTCGCGCAGAAACTTTTTATCGAGCATCGATGTACCCCAGAAGGTCGCCCTCTTTTACAGCGCCTTCCTTGACCAGCGTTTCCGCGAGCACGCCCGAGTGCTCGGCCTCGAAAACAACCGTAGCCTTGTCGCTTTCCACTTCGAACAGCTCGTCTCCGTCCTCGACGACATCGCCCGGATTCTTCAGCCACGCGCTGAAGATAATCTCTTGGCTCTGCATGCCCATCGCGGGCAGCCTGATTTCGAATCTTTTTCCCGCCATCGCTATCTCGTTACCGCCTCTGCAGCAAACTTTCTGACCATTTCCACAATTTCATCGAGACTTGTGCCGGGCCCCGCAACGCCTTTGCATCCGGCCTTTATCAGCTCGGGAATATCCGAATCCGGAATGATCCCGCCGGCCAGCACCGCCACATCCGGCCTGCCTTGTTCGGCCAGCATTCTAATCACTTCCGGCACCAGTGTCCTGTGCGCGCCCGAAAGGATGGACAGGCAACACACCTCCGCATCTTCGTCCACGCAGGCGCGGGCGATGCGCTCCGGCGTTTGATGAAGGCCGGTATAGATGACTTCCATCCCCGCGTCGCGCAGCGCGCGCGCGATCACCCTCGCGCCGCGGTCGTGCCCGTCAAGCCCCGGCTTGGCTACGACTACCCGGATTGTTTTTGTTGCAACCATGTTGTTTTACAGCTTGAAATTCCAACGCAGGGCGCACTGCGTGCGCCCGCACACAAAATCCACATAAATCGCCGGTCTCCCGACCGGCGCGCCGATTTTACCACCGGGCGTTGCTCATCGGTTATATAATTCGCCTATGGGCTACGTCCTCGTCCTTTTCATTCTTCTTATGGGCTTCCTGCTTTACCGGAAGCTGCTCCCGGCAATCCTCTGCCTCCCTCTTTTCGCGATCGTTATCGCAAAAGCCGCTCTTTTACCGACCGCGGGGGCAGCCTGGCGCGATGGCGGATTGCTCGGATACATCGGCCACTTTTCGCCCGTCCTCGACGTCGTGATCTCGCAGGGCGCGGCTATGCTTGTCAGCGCGTACATCGCCGTCGTCCTGGGGGCGATCCTCGCCGCGCACATCCGCGAAAACGGAGTGGCGGAACAGATCGTCCGGTTCGCCGCGGAGTACGGCGGCGACTCGCCGTTCGCGCTCTCGCTCGTCCTCACACTCGTCACCGCGCTGCTTTTTACGACGCTGGGCGGATTGGGCGCGGTCATAATGGTCGCGACGCTCACGCTCCCGGTGCTGCGCAGCGTCGGTGTATCCGGCAAAATCGCGGGCGCGTCGTTCCTTTTCGCGCTGTCGCTCGGCGGCACTCTCAACCCGGTCAATTGGCAGATTTACAAGGACGTGCTCGGCCTCGAAGCGGACACGATCATCCGGTTCGCGCTCGTAATGTTCGGCGTGTTCGCCGTCCTCACCGTGCTTTACTTGGCGTGGAAGCTCGTGCGCTCGGTACGCGGCCGCGTTATTACCGTTGCGGTTGCACTTTTGCTCGTAATTGCAGTCGCGGCGCTCCAGCTCACCGGCGCATTCGCGAAAATCAAGGACTACCTGCTCTGGACGCTGCTCGGAATGATGCTCGCCGCGCTATTCGTGCTTTGGGTTGGCGCGTTCGTCACGATGGCGATGGTGTATTTCGGCTGGCGGAAAGGCGCGGCGCAAAATGGCGGTGCGTCGAATTCCGGAGGCGAAACAACTAAGCCCAAACCCCGCGTATTCGCGTACGCGGCGATTCTCGTTCCGCTTCTTTTCCTTCTCGCCGACGCGCTCGCCCGCGCCAGCGTGCCCGGTTACGCCGACAGCGGGATCGCAATGCCTTTCATCGCGGCGCTCGCGCTCGGCGTGATTTATTCGTTCGTCGCGTCGTTCGTGCGCGACGGGAAAAACGCCGACCTGCTGATGAAATCGTGCTTCGAGGGGTTCAGGGACGCCGCGCCCGCGGTGCTTCTGATGCTCGGAATCGGAATGCTTCTCAAAGCGACGATGATGCCGGAAACGAGTGCCCTCGTCGAGCCTCTCATCAGGGCGGCCATCCCGCGCTCGCCGCTGGCGTACGTGATCGCGTTCACGGTGCTCGCGCCGCTGTCGCTTTACCGCGGGCCGCTGAATCTCTGGGGGATGGGCAGCGGAGTCGTCGGCATCGTGAAGGCAGCGGGCGCGCTGTCCGCCGCGCATGTGATGGGCGCGTTCTTCAGCGTGGGGATGATGCAGGGCATTTGCGACCCGACGAACACCCACAACGTGTGGATAGCCAACCACGAGGGCGTGGACGTGCTGGATTTATCGAAAGAAACGCTGCCGTGGGTGTGGGCCGGAGTGGCCGCTGGGCTGGTCGCGGCAAGCGCGATGATGGGGGGCTGGGGGTAGGGCATTATGATAACGCCTTGTTTTGTCCAAATCTGTGTTTTCTTGAAGGGAGCCTCTAATGCCTATACCTAAAGATGCCAAATTCGGCAAACAACTTGTGATAAAGAACAAGCTTGTAGATTTTTCGTTTTGGCCAACCAGACGTGGTATCCGCAGAGCCGGATTAGGCTGGAAGGTACACACTAGGAATCCTTGGCCTATTATTGAGTCACACATCAATAAGAAATGCCCTGCCGGTTCAAGAGAGTCAGCGATTTTCTTCCTGAATCAAGCATCAGATTATTTCCAGGCTGCGACCTCGTCCGGAGTAAGCGCGGCCCGGCCTGTTCTCATCTACTATTGCATGTTAAATCTTGCCTGTACAACTAGCCTTCATGTCTGACGTATAATAGGTTTTCAGGCAAGGAGGTATGGAATGGCAGAAGCAGCGGTGAAGGCGAAGGCGAAGGTTGGATCC
>JABRWB010000098.1 GCA_039961635.1 bacterium | reverse complement strand
CGTTCAAATCCAGCCAGTCGCCGGTGGAGTGCACAAGCGTCCATCCGTCGTCGTATATCCGCTCCGAGGTCGCGATGAACCCGTCCCGGTCGCGGTCGCGGGCGAGGCCGATCTCGCCGTCGCCGTTCACGTCCAGAGGAACCGCCAGCGGGTCGATCCCGACGCGCCGCCCGATGTTGGCGCGCAGCATGTTCTCGTCGCCCTCGTTCACGACCCCGTCGCCGTTGAAATCGCCGTACAGCGGATTGCCAACGTCCACGTCGCAGATTATGTCTCCGTAGCCGAGATCTCCATCCATAAATCTTTGAAGGTAGGGCCGCGGATGCCGGTTTTCAAGAAAGCTTATTTGCCCTATGTTAATTCCCGACGCTTTGCCGTCATGCCAATTTGACTTAATTATGCTGCTACTTCCAAATGAGTTGGATATAAAGGGAAATATTGGAGCCCACCTTTGCTGTGACCATGTTCCGTTATCGATCGTATACTTTATCGATGGGATGCTTATGGCTGGCCAGTCCGAAACAATGTCCCCTTTCGAATAATGTGGTAGGAAAACCCTGGGAACCACAAGACCATTTCCTGCCTCACCCGCATTCCAGCATCGGTCTTGGTCGGGATTCGCCCAAAAATCATTCGGCACATAGCTCCCCCCACCAGCTTGGTTTTCCATGTAATAAAACTCAGCGGCATCGGAAATGTCCTGCCTCAATTTCAGAAAATATATTTCTCTTTCGTTTTCCATTAAATCCTGGGGTTTTGAAATTAAATTCGGGCTGTTATGTTTTATGTTAATGAAGCATGTCCATCCCGCATATACTTTATGCACTCCAAGCGGAGCGTAGTGTCCGCCCGATCCCATTAAATCTACGCCGAGTACCGATGAGGGGCCTTCTGCAACAGAATTGTTATAGGTATCCGGCCAATTAAGCAAATGGCCGATTTCATGGCTAACAATTGAGCCGTAATATGCAGCAAGACTTACTTTCTTGTCGGAATATTTGCTTAGCTGATTATTCGCCAGCGCAAGCCTTACCATTCCGCACACCATATCTCTTTTGTCTCCGCGGAATTTAGCGGACCACTGAAGAATATCGGCGCTTCCCCAGCCGACCGTGTCCTCGTCCCCGCCGAACAATATCAGGGGTTTGGCGATCGGGTCCGCAAGGTAATTGTTTTCGGTGATCATTTTATCTTCGAATTCGGGAATACGCTGTACAGGTTCGTAAGGTGGACCGGTGAAATCATGCCGATCATAGTAGACCGCATTTCTGTACAAAGAAAATCTTGGTTCAAATTTGCCGTACGACTGCTCGACGTAGTAATCGTGAACATTCATTTGAGGAATATCAGTGGGCCCGTTCAGGCGTTGGTCGTCAAGATTAAAATCCGGATTCTGAAGTCCCCAAGGGACTCCCGGCGAGACTATGTAAAATACATTGAATTCCAAAGACCTTTGAAAATAATACAGCGGCATATTTCTGTAATTATTGTCCCGCCTACGCCTTAGGGCTTCCGCAATGCGATCTACTATGGGGTTGCTGCCAATTTCAGGTTCAATCCAAATTCCATCCGGTAAGTCAAATACTATCGGCGATATGCCATCTCCCATGGAATTTGCTTCCCGTATTATTAGCTTCGGGCCATCGCTGATCTCATTGAATGGAAATGACTGATTTCCCTCGGATTCAGTAATTTGTAACGGAAAAGCCGCGGGCGGGGGCATTTCGCCCCCGCCCTTGGCAATCAGTTTGTCATCGGCTGCGCAGCCCGGCGCAATAATCAACGCGCATGCGCACAGCCAAAATGGCAAGCGCATGTCCGGCTACCCCACCGTAAAGTCGAGAATCGCGTCGTCTATCCAGCCGAATTCCTGGGTATGAGCGGAATCGTCGATAGTATAGAACTGATGGTTCACGTCATCGACCAGATAAACCGATACCGTTCCAGAGCTGTTGGCCACCGTCGGAATCGAAATCGTGCCGACAACGCCGGAACTTCCAGCTGCAACTCCCGGATAAATTGGCGGTGTAATGAAATTCAAACCAATGGGAAGGTACCGGTTGTAGTCGTCAATGTACGTCGGAATGAGCGGACATGGCAACAACGTTTTCCCATTGTCGAAAATCGGTTTGCAGAATCCGCTCTGATCAACGGTCAGCGTCCAAAAAGGGGAATTCCAGTCGACGATTCCGGTTGCGCTTTGCTCGATCTGAATCCGCGTTTCGTTCAAATGGTAGAAAGGATATGCGTTTTCCTCGATGCTGAAGCGTACCGTAATCGGATCCCCCGCATCTACGGATTCCTCTCCCGTGTTCACGGGGCCAAGCAAGATGTGGTCTCTCCATGTCACGCCTACATAGCCCTGAGCGACATTGGTAAGTCCTCCGCTGTCGGTCACGCGCAGCTTGGGATAGTAATCTCCGACATCCTCGTATTGGTGGTAAGCGATGGGATTGGCTCCGGAGTCGTAATCGTAAGAGCTATCCCCATCCCAGTCCCACTCATATTTGGTTATCGTCCCGTCGGGATCGTAGCTATTGGTTCCGTAAAAAACCACGTCGAGGGGAACGTATCCCGTGGACGGGTCAGGTTCGATTACTGCCACAGGCGCAAGGTTCACCGCGACAACATGGTGGGAGTATCCGTACAGCCCGTCGTTGTCCTTTACCCTTAGCCATACATCGTACTGACCACCTACGACGAATGTGTGGTCTATCTCGTCGTAAGGCTGGGAATTATCCACGGTGTAGCTGAACCCGTCGATTACGCCATTCCAATCCCAGGCATATTCCACTATCGAGCCGCTTCCTTGATCGTAACTGCCGCCCGCGTCGAAGGACACTTCTAGCGGCGGATTGCCGGATTCCGGGTCGAATGTGAATGATGCTATCGGAGCACCACCAACGGCGATCTGGATAGTGGCAAGTTCATCGCACTGCTTGTCCTCGTCGTCTGTAACACGTAACGCTGCCGAATACGAACCCGGTGAGGTATACTGATGCGAAACGGTGGGATCGTCGTCTGAGTCGTACCATGACCAGCCATTTGCAGCTCCATCCCAATCCCACTCGTAATTGACAACGCTGCCATCTTCATCGGTGCTGCCGGAGCCGTCGAAATACACCGTAACAGGATAAGTCTCGGATTCGGTCGGGCTTGCATCAATGTCAGCAACCGGTGCTTTGTTGTCGGGCAAAAACGTCATTTGAAGCCGGTTCGATGCAATGCCCAGTTCGTCGGAATCGAACGGCGGTTCTTCGGACTGGTCTGTGTCGTTGAATGGCTGAACCGAAAGCCAATAAGTACCCTCGGGAACCCTGTCAAGCTCCAACGGATCGAGATAGGTACGATTCAGGCTGAAGCAGTATCCAACCGCGCCGTAGTGGCTCCAGAAATTGCCCTGGGTATCTCCGAACAAGGAATCTGGATCCTCCGGAATCGGCCCGGGGTAGTTATCGAAGTCCGACGCACGGTCGTCCTCGCCTGGCCCTTCCACCTTATACTCGTAAAGCGGACTTCCTCCGGACTGATTTTCGTAGAGATGAATCCAGTAGCCGTCGACATCCTGAAGGTAAGTGTCGTCCATCACGTCGACATCGTTCTCGTCAAGGTGTCCGCTATTGTCCCAGTCCAATGGATCAAGCGTTGTGTTCAGGTTTTCGTTTACGGTTTTGCCATAATCCAGAGCAAGGCGGGTGATATCCGAGATCTCGACAATGCTGTTCAGATCCGCGTCACCGCGATTAACTTCTCCCCACACAATCAAACGGTCGTTGTCGTCGCCTTCGTAGAATTGGGTTCCGTACTCGTGCAAATCGAAAACCTTGTCGTTGTCCGTAAGGGGCGCATCGCTTGCTCCCTTGGGCGGTTCCCAGGGGCTTTGCTCGATTTCAATGCTGCAAATCTGCCCCTGGTCTTTGGGTTCCTTTTCATCGAAATTGGAAAGTCCGATCCAAAACGCGAACTTGCCTTTCTCCTTGTAAATCGGAGCGACCAGCAAATCCTCGTCTTTTTCCTCCCCGAACATCTCACCTTTCTCGAATCCGACGGGGCTGTACTTGTCGGGGTCGTAATAAACGTACCCCAACACATACTTCCACTCGCCGTCCTCGTTCGTGGAAATGTCAAGGACTAAATTTCCGTCCTTGCCCTCGTGCAGCGCCAGCTTGTAGGCGTCCCCACCCTTCTCGTCATCAGAGCCGTCCCCGTCCAGCGGCTCGAAGACGAACTCGTCACCTTCCGGCCCCGTAATGCTTGCCGTCGAGCGAAAAAGCTCCTGCTCCCCGCCCGGCTCGCCCGCGCCCGCGAGGACTTTCTTGCCTTTTCCGC
>JABRWB010000097.1 GCA_039961635.1 bacterium | reverse complement strand
GTGTTCAAGCCCGTTCCGACCGCGCTCCCGCCCAGAGGCAGTTCCCGCAGAGCTTCCTTCGCCTGCGAGATGCGGCGATGCGCGCCCGCGATCATAGTCGCGTACGCGCCGAACTCCTGGCCGAGCCTTATCGGAACCGCGTCCTGAAGGTGCGTGCGCCCGCTTTTGATTATTCCGTCGAACTCCGCGGCCTTCGCCCGCAGCGCATTTTCGAGCGCCGCGACAGCGGGCAGCAGCCTGTCCTCGATTTCGATCAGCGCCGAGATGCGGATCGCCGTCGGGATCGTGTCATTCGTGGACTGGCCGTAATTGACGTGATCGTTCGGATTGACCGGCTTGTATTCTCCCAATTTGCCGCCGAGCAACTCGTTCGCCCTGTTGGCGATGACCTCGTTCGCGTTCATGTTCTGCGAGGTGCCCGCGCCCGCCTGGAACGCGTCCACGACGAAGTGCGCGTCGAACTTGCCGTCGAGCACCTCCCGCGCGGCCCGCGCTATCGCATCGCCGATTTCCTTCGGCAGCGCGCCGAGCTCGGTGTTGGCCAGCGCCGCGGCGAGCTTGACAACGGCCTGCGCCCGGACGAACGCCGGCTGCAGCCGGAATCCGCTCACGGGGAAATTGGCGACCGCGCGCGCGGTCTGCGCGCCGTAGTACGCGCCTTCGGGCACGTTCACTTCGCCAAGCGTGTCTCGTTCTGTTCGATAGCCCACGTTTCTGATTACCCGCCTTCCGCCAGCTTTGCGAGTCCCGCCAGCAGCGCTTCGCAGTTTTCCTTAACCAGCTTGTCCACCAAGCGCACGACCAGCGGGCCGATCATCGGCACCCCAAGCTCGAAATCCACCGATAGCTTCACAAGCGTGCCGCCGCTTCCATCCGGCGCATCCTCAAACGTCCAATCGCCGCTGTATTTTTTCATGTCGCCTTCGATGAGGGAAAACGTGCATTTTCTTGCCGCATCGTCCCAAATGTCCTCTTCTTTCCAGTAGATGCCGCGGTTGATCATCCCGGCGATGGACAGCGTGCCGCGCCAGGTCGTGACCACGCGAGCCCCGTCCTTTTCCACGGCTTTCACCTCGGTAAGGTCCGGCACGACATCGGGGAAACGCTCCGCTTCTTTCGCAAGCGCGAACACCTTTGCCGGATCGGCGGCAATCAAACGCTCAACTTGAATCAGCCCCATTTGATCTCCTTGGGCACAATGGCCGCGCCAATTGTACGACACCGCAAAGGCGCGCGAAATGGTTTCGAAATTGCGCGGCTTACTTGACGATGGCGTACGAGCCGGATAAAATTTGACCGGCGGGAAATGGGGTAATACAAGGTGCGGAACTTTCGGCCAGAAAGTAACCGCTGGAGACGGATGGCGCTTTGTAGAGTTACGGTGATGGATGTGCGGATAGACACCCGGAACGACGCTCCGGTTGTCATCCTGCGCGATGCAACCAAGTCCGATATGTACCTGCCCATTTGGGTCGGCGAGCCGGAAGCCGCCAGCATCCAGATGGCCATCGAAAAGCGCAACTACGCCCGCCCGCTTACCCACGACCTGATCGTTCATCTACTCGACCTTGCCGGCATTACTCCCATAATGCTCCGCATAGACCGGATAGTGGATCAAACCTATTTCGCCGAGTTTGTCGTGGAGGCCAACGAAGAACGCGTGGACGTCGACTGCCGTCCCTCCGACGGCATTGCTCTAGCCCTTCGCAAGAACATTCCAATTTACGTGGACGACAGGCTGCTGTACGAGATAAAGTTCACGGAAGGTGAAGAGGAAGTCGGAGAAGGCGTTGACGAGCCGCAAGAAGCGTTTGACCCGGAGCAGTTCAAGCAGTTCCTTCACACCATCACGCCGAAGGATTTTTTGGGTACGACCCCCGGCGAAGGTGCCGACAGGGAAGGCTGATTAAAAACATCAAGGATTATTACTAATGGAACAAACGATTACCCCAACCCCGCCCGAAGTTTTCGAGGAAAAGGTCAAGCAGGTTCTCGCTAAAGTGCGCCCGTTCCTCAACATGGACGGTGGCGACATCGAGCTTTTGAAAATAGACGGACGCAAGGCCTTTGTGCGTCTTCACGGCGCTTGCCATGGCTGCCCCGGAGCTACGCTGACGCTCAAAATGGGTGTGGAGCAGGCTCTGAAGGACGAAATCGCGGATTTCGAAGAGCTGATCGCGGTGGACGAGGCGTTTTAGCCTCGCGCTTGCGCGCTTTTGTAATCTTTTCTTTCGAGTTCCTCGATAAACGCGGAAAGCGAATACACGCTCCCGCAAATCAAAAACGTGCCCTGCGGCCCCGCGGTTTTTTCGGCGCGTGCAATCGCGTCAGCCGGCGATTTTGCTGCTTCCACCGAGATTCCCGCTTCTCCCGCGAGCCGGACGATTTCTTTCGCCGGCATTGGTTTCAGCACGTTGACGGAAGTTGCAAAAAAACAGCGCGCCACCGGCGCGATTTCGCACAGCATCGCGCCGACGTCCTTTCCCTGCTGACAGGTGAAAATCACCGGAACTTTCATTTTTTCCGGGTCGAACCTGAAAAGCGGCCCCTGATACATCGTAATGCTCGCCCGCAGGCTTCGCAGCCCGTCGGGATTGTGCGCGCAATCCACAATCGCGCGCATGCCGTCTTTCGTGAAGTGCTCGAAACGCCCGCGATATTTCGTGCGGTAAAGGCCGGTTCGCCACCTGTGGAATCCGGGATTGAATCCAAGCGCCTTCAAAGCAAGCACTGCGGTGAATACGCAATCGAGGTTGGCGCATTGAAAGCTGCCCATCTGGTCTATTGAAAATACGCGCTCGTTTTCGTAAACCGGGCGTCCGTACAGCGCCGCGAGATCCTGCATGATCATCGAAACCTTCTGGCGATTGAATCCGTAGTCGTATCTTACATGCTGAAACGTTTTGAACGCGGGCAAAAGAAAGCTGCCGCGCTCCGCGGCCGCGCCCGCGATTACGGTGTCCGCGTCGCGTCGCGCCGCGTCCGGTGTCGTTTCTACGGCCTCGCGCGCGACTCCGCCGCCCCAGACCACGATTCCGCTCTCCGGAATTATGCCGGCTTTTTCGCGGGCCTGGTCGGATGCCGATCTGCCCAGATGCCGCTGATGATCGGCGCCGATGTTCGTGATTACCGAAAGAAACGGGCGGCAGATGTTGACCGCGTCGAACCGGCCTCCCAGACCTACTTCGTAAACCGCGATTTCCGCTCCCATTTCCCGGAAAGCCAGCGCCGCGATGAGAAACGTCAACTCGAAATAAGTCAGTTTTTCCCCGGATTCGTCACAGGCCGCGAACGCAATCTCCGCCGCGCGCGCGAATTCGGCTTCCGAAACCGGATCGCCGTTTATTCTGACGCGCTCGCGGATTGTGAATATGTGCGGCTTGACGAAACTTCCAACCCTCGGCGGTGCTGTCCCCTTCGTCTCAAGCAAAAACCGCGCCGCGGAAATTTCGGGGGAATTCAGCCTGCGGCACCTGTTCGCAAGCTCATGATGCTCCGCTGTCGCGACATCCTCCTCGTGCAAATCGCGCACCAGCGCGCCTGCAGCGAAATCCGCGTTTTCCGCGGGTTCGTCGCGCGCGCAGAGTACGCTTGAAAGGTACGCGACCACGCTTCCCTTTCCGTTGCTGCCGCCGACGACGATGGATGGAATCGCCAGTTCCGGATTGCCAAGCCGCGCGGCCACCGCGCGAAGCCGATCCAAGGACAGATCCCATTTGCCGGGATCAATCGCCATAAGCCGCTTCTCGGCTTCTCTGTAGGACAGTTCAGGCACGGGCGATTTTACAATTGGCTGCCTAATCTCGGCTCTCCGATTCCGCGCTTTCCTGTCCGCCCTCGGCGACAGCGGATTCGCCCGCCGCATCCGGCTCCGGCTCGAAATACAGCAATCCCTTCTTGTTGAGCTCCGCAATCAGATCCTCTGCGCCGTCACGCATGAGTTTCCCCTCGAGGTCTTTCTGGGTTTTGACCGACATGGGATAGATTTTGTTTTTGTCCCAGGCGACCGCGGCGGTTCCGCGGCTCCAGCCGCTGACAGTGTCTATCACCCTGCATTCGATGCCCACGCGCCCGGCGGGCACGCTGTTCGCAATGGTCGGATAAAGCCCGCCTACCACTTTTACAACGAAAGTTCCCGTCACGATCGCGTCAAGGCCGAATTCCTGGCCGAGTTCACGCGACTTTTCGCCCATCAGCGGCGTATCAGGATCAAGCGAGACTTCGATTTCGACGAACTCGGTGTCGGGCTGGGCGTTTTTCAAACGGCCCAGAATTATGGACATAAATCGCTTTTCGCCTGCGCGTCCATCGCCGCGTTCAGCGAATCTGATCAATCCCACTCTTTTGTACGGCGTCAGCAGCGAAAGGTCTACAGCTTCTTCTTCTTTTACTTCCTGGCCCTTTTTGTCCTCGCCGTCCTGACTCCGTCCCTCGGGGAAAAGCGGCTTTGATTGGGCGCAATAGATCGTCGCGGCAAGCGCGGCGGCCACAAGCAAAATCATTGTCACGTGTCGAAGCATCACTTAAACCTCCTTCCGCGACAGCGCGGAAGAAACAAAATACCTGTGAACGGCATCGTCGCCGGTCAACTCGGGATGGAAGGACGAGATTATCACGTTCCCCTGTTCAGCCATCACCGGCTCATCCGAAAGCGAAGCCAAAACGCGTACTTCCGGCCCGGGCTCCGAAAAACGCGGCGCGCGGATGAAAACGCCGGTGAATTGCCGGCGGCGGTTCCCGTTCAACGCAATCGAAATCGGCGCCTCGAAACTGTCCACCTGTCGGCCGTAAGCGTTTCGCGACACCGTGATATCGATTGCCCCCAGCGGATTCACCTTCACGCTGCCGTCGTCGCCCAGCAGCCTTTTACCGAGCAATATCGCGCCCGCGCAGGTTCCCCAGACCGGCCTGCCGGAGCGGATGAAGTCGGAAACGGCATCTCGAAGCCCTGTGCGATCGAGAAGCAATGTAAACGTGGTGCTTTCACCGCCGGGGATAATCAGCCCGTCAACCCCTTCAAGGTCTTCCGGAAAGCGGACGATGCGCGCAACCGCTTTGTCCACCCGCGAAATCGCAAGGGCGTGCATTTCGTAGTCGCCCTGCAAGCCGAGAACACCGATACAGCATTCGGATTCCACAGCCAAATACTACCAGCGTCCGGCCGAATGCTGATTGACGCGAACGCCCAATGCAAACATTTGCTCACGCTTGAATTGTTGATTCGGCCGGACTTGCGCTCCTATACCGGCTGCGGTCCGGTTTTCAACAAGTTGTTCATTCCATTGTTGAAAACATCGGCAACTGTTACTATCTTTAACGGAATTTAATACAAGTTTCACATATTCAGTTTGGTTGGACGGAATCACCTGAAAAAAAGTTGTTCATCCGTGTTCGAAGCCGTTGACATTTCTGCCGGAACGGGATGCGCAAAGCGAAATTGACGGGCGATCGCGTGCGAAAACAATTCTTACAAGCCTGCAAACCGCCGGGGAATGTGAATAACCGGGCGGATTGGAGCTGCAAATGTCGGCTGTTTGTTGGCGGGTGTGGAAGGATGTTGATAAGTTAACTTGACAACGCAGCGGCTTGTTGATAAGATGTTGACAGCCTTCCGGCAGTTTCCGCCGGGGCTGTTGCGCCGCCTAATTCATTAGGTCGAGGATAAGTCATGGTTCGGCCATTTAGTCGAGTATTCTACGCGGCTTTGTTTACGTTGATTCCGGCGGCTATGTTGGTGACTTCGTCCGCAATCCCCGGCGTACAAACCGCGACTGTCACCGGATTTGTGTTGCCTTCATCGCCGGGCGGCGGGGTACGAGAACCCAAATGTATTGATTTGAGCGGCTTCGACAAGGCGCTGGAAGAGCTTTTAATGCTTCTCGACGGCGGTCCGGTCAAGTCCGTTACAAGCGGGATGACCAGACTCGAACGCTCGTCCGCGCTGGCAATAACAGGCGATTCGCTGGATAGCGCAAAACTTGGATTCGATACGAAGTTAATCGAACCCGCCCGCAATCTGGAATCGCTTATCGAAGGCGGCTCCGCGCTGCGGCTTCGCAAGGTGCTGGTTGACCGGGACTATACGCAGGCATATTTCGAAGATCCGCAAGTGTTTTCTTTCTACGAGGACGGACGGCTTGTCTATTCCGACAGCGGGTCTTCAAAGGTGTGCGTGCTTGATGAGGCCGGTGCGCTGTTGGTTTCTTTCGGAGGCGAAGGAGACGGGCCCGGCCAGTTCCGCCAGCCGTCCGCGATAGAAATCGACAGGCTGGGCAGGATATACGTTTGCGACCGGGTACGCGGCGACATCCAGGTTTTCGACGAAAAGGGCGCCTATCGCGGCACCTTGGCCAGAGGTTTGTCCGAGCCGGTCAGCATGGTGCTTTGGGAGAGTGCGAAGCTTTTTGTTGTCGATCGGGAAACTTCAATCATTCACGTTTACAACGTGGCCACAATGAAAGAAGAAGCGACCTTCGGCGGCAAGGGAACGATTCCAGGCAGGTATATCAGGCCCAATTCAATCTGCATCGACGCGCTGGGAAGCCTGCTTGTCGCCGATTCCGGAAACGACAGGATTCAGGTGTTGAACCGGAAAGGAAAGGTGGAGCAAGTTTGGAGCGGCATCCGCTATCCCCAGGCGGTCGGCGTCAGTCCGTCCAATCAGGTTTACGTCCTTTGCGACACCATCCGCAAGTACAATTCCAACGGCATACTTTTGGCGGAATGGGGCAGGGCGATTCAGTTCGAGGACGGAACCCGCTATTTCCTGGGCAACGGCATCAACCCGGAGCTGCGCAACCTGCTTTTGATCAACGATCGGTTTTACGGAAACATCCTGGTTTACGAACAGTAGTTCAGGCTTGGCCGCAATTTGGTCTTGTCACCGCCGCCCGCAGCGGCGTACGGTATATCGCGCAAGTTGTATATCAACATAAACGCGCGCTCCTGATAAAATGAACCCCGGCCTTTCCCGGCCGTCCGATTAACGTCCCCAAATGCTTCGCTGGTTCTATTTTTCGCTTGCGTCCGCCTCACTCGTATGGGGCGTTTCAGGCTGGGCCGGACATTATTTGATTGCGTTCCGGTCGCAATCGCTCATCAGCATTTCTATCGGAGCAATTGCAGGATTTGCCGCAGCTGCGTTGTTGCGTGAAAGGAACGCGCTCAAACCGGTTTTGTTTTTGCTTTGGCCGCTCTGCACAGCCGCGGCGTTTTTTTCAATGAAGGGCTCCTTCGATTTTGCCGATTATAGTTTTACGGAGCTGCTAAATTTCGAAGTGGTTTTCATTTGGGGAACCTTCTTATGGGCGCTTTTGGTTTTATGGCCGCGTTCCGGGAAACTGCCGAGGGGCGGGGGCCGTTTTCGAAAGCGCATCTGGCAGCAACCGCTAAGCGAAAGTGCTCCGGTGCATTCATTTCGCCTTGCACCTGAACCGGAAGAAGAAAGCGCGGAGCAGGGGCAGGCGGCCGAGCCGACGGGGCCGGAAGACGGCGGCGCCGCTCCCGCCGGAATTGGTGATACCTTTTCGCAGCCCATTAGCATTGAAGATGCGATGCGCCGTGACGGCACGTCGGAAAGATGGGATTGAGTCAGTTCAATAAAGTCCAGACGGGAAAACCGGTTCCCCTGCGACGGATAATCGGTTGAAAAACCAAGTTAAATCTTCGCACTCAAAACCCAACGACAACCAGCAGCATCCAATCCATTAGGTTGCCACAACAATGCTCGGGTAACTCTGTACAATTCCCTTTGTTTGTTGCGCACGAACTATTCGAAAGAAAATCGAGCAAAAAAAACGGGCCCCGAAGGGCCCGTCATTTGATCGCAGCCTGATTAAACTATGAGATTACGATCTCGCCGCTTTCGTCAACAGTGATGTCGCCGACGTTGGGCACGGTGATGGTGAAGGTGAAGCCTTGGCCGCCGTTGGTTTGGGAGTAGCTGATGTCAACTCCGGCCCTGCCGTCGAAGTCGGTCGTAGTGTTGAAACGGTCGTCCAGGTACGGGCCGGGAGGCGTCGTATCGGTGAGTTCACTCAAATCCGCAGCATAGTTGCCGTTCGCCGCGTAAAACGCGCCGTTGCCGCTTCTAACCGTCGAGCAAATGCCGGTGCCCCAGCTTCTCATCGCCGCGGTGCGGGTGGAAATCAGGGTCGGGATCGCGATCGCCGCGATGATGCCGATGATCGCAACCACGATCATCAACTCGATAAGGGTAAAACCTTTGGTCCTCATCAAAGTACTACCTCCAAAAAAAAGTAAAGTTACAACAGCCGACGATATTTTTACCCGAGTTTGCGGACGTCGCAAGTTTTCGGCGGGTTGGCGGAAAAAAATCCAGTGCCCGCATCAATATTGACTAAATCCGCGCTATCGAACGAATGTAAAAATTGTCGCATTTGTTAATTACTTCATGTCGCGGAGCACGGCGATCATCTTGAAAAGCGGGAGGAGAAGGGCAATTACAATGCCGCCGACCATCGTGCCCATAACCGTAATCATTATCGGCTCCAGCAGCGACGTCAGAGCCTTGACCATGGACTCCACTTCCGCGTCGTAGAAATCGGCGATCTTTTGCAGCATCTCGTCAATCGCGCCCGATTCCTCGCCGACCGCAATCATGTTAGTCACCATCGGGGGGAAAACGCCGCACTTTTCCAAGGGGGCGGCGATGGTTTGGCCTTCCTTTATCGAGTTGCGGACGGACGAAATCGCATTTTCGATCACCACGTTGCCCGCGACTTCTTCCACGATTGTCAGAGCGCCGATGATGGGCACGCCGCTGGAAAGAAGGGTGCCCAGAGTGCGTGTGAACCTGGCCACCGCGATTTTTTTGTTCAGAAGGCCGAACACCGGGAGCCGGAGGCGGATTCGGTCGAACACCAACCTTCCCTGGGGCGTTTTGTCCAGGAATTTGAAGGTCCATACCAAGCCGATTACAGCCGCAAGGTAGAGCCACCAAAAGCTTTTCATCGAGTTCGAAACGAACATCAAAATCCTGGTGGGCATAGGAAGCGCGCTGCCCAGTTGGGAAAACATCTGCGCGAATACGGGGATGACGTTGATCATAAGAAAGGAAATGACGATGATCATCACGATAAGGATTGCTTGCGGGTATTTCATCGCGGCGGATACTTGGTCGCGCAGCGCCACTTCCTTTTCAAGATGCACCGAAAGCCTCTGCAGCGTGATGTCCAGCGAGCCGGACTCCTCTCCCGCCCTCACCATCGAAACGTACAGCCTGGAGAAAATCTTCGGATGATGCGACAGACCGGTGGACAGAGGGGCGCCGCTTGACACCTCGTCCCTGATTTTGCTGATAGCGTCTTTGAACAGCTTGTTGTCGGTTTGGCTTTCAAGTACGCGAAGGCATCGGATCATCGTCAAACCGGCGTTGATCATCGCGGCGAATTGTTTGCTGAATACCGCGACTTCTTTCACGGTCACCTTCCCGGTAAGCCGTTCCAGAAGGTCGGGTCCGGTTTTTTCGGAAGATCCCGCTTCAGTAATGTTTGTAATCAAGTAGCCGCTGGAGCGAAGCTTGCTAATGACCGCGTTGCGATCGGCGGCGTCCATGACTCCGCTCATGCTCTTTCCCGAGCTATCCCGCACAACGTATGAAAATCGAGCCATATCCGCACCCCGTAAAACCGGATCGTGCAAAGTATAACACGCGGGGACGCGCTTGCGCGACCGCCGCGTTCGGAGCTTTGCTGGCGGCGGTGCTCGCTCCAAGACCGGGGCGGGGCAAGCCCGCCTGCGGATGTATTTTAACTCAAGGCAGGCAAACTTGGCAACAAGAACCGTCCGGCGCGGCCGCCGGCGGAAAACGCGTTAATCCGTCCCGGCGAGGAGCCGTCCTCCTGGGGTTGGACGATTCCGCGCCGCCAATCCGGCTACGACGATGTAATCGTTATTTGCAGAGGATTGCCCAGGCCGAAGGGGAGCAGGTTTTGCGAGAAGTCCGGATTCGGGCTGCGCAGGTAGATGAAGTTGCTTGGGTCGTGGAAGCTGATAGTCGTATCTCCCGTGCCGATCGCGGTGAAAGTCACGTATGCAAGCGTACCGGTGGCGCCGTCCGGCGCCTCGCCTATGCCGGGCTGGCCTTTCTTTTGTGTGTTGTTGAAGCCGATCGTGTCGGAATCCACCTGCACCCCGAAGAACAGCGAGCCGGGGAACTCCGGGAAGTAGTTCGGATGCGCTCCGTCGAGCGACGCGGCGATGGACTCGAACTGCAGCTTCGCCGGATCGTAATCGAGCCGGCAGTTGGTTGAAAAGACGTTTATGCCGCTTATTAGCCGCACTTCGAGCACGACAGTATTTCCGCTGACATAGGACGGCTGCTCGGTGAACAATTCAAGGCGGGTTGGAATGGACGTGCTGACGATGCCAAGCGCGCTGTCGAGACCCTCATTCGGCGAGTCTTCGGGAAGCGATACGGGGCGCACGACGTATACGTAGCTGCCGGGGACTTCCAGCTCGTCGTTGAAAAGGTAGGTCAACGCCTCGTTGGGCGGCTGTCCTTCCCCCCAGATTCCGTCGCGGACGACGGTCGCGGGCGCGCCGGGATTGATCGGATTCGGCAGCTTGTCGCCGGGGCCGAATACCGGCTCGACGCCTTCAACGTAAGTGGTTCTGTAGATGTTGTATCCCACCAGCGTGTTAAGCCAGTTGAGCGCGATCGGTGTGATGTCCGATACTCCGACTTCGCCGCTCTTGTCGCCGTCTATCAGCTGCTCCCAGGGATCGTTGCCCTGGCCGTCGGTGGTATTTGCGTTGAAATTAAGCGCTATGGGCGTGACGTCGGCGATTGAAACCTCGCCGTTGTTGTTGTAGTCGCCGACGTTTTTCTCGACCCAGGTTAAGGTGACCGTGCCGTCGCCGTTGTCCACCGCGTTCAGCGGATCGACCTTGTTCCAAGGCTTCGATGTGTTCGGATAAGGATTTGCCAGCGCCTTGCGCTCGGGGGAGTTGGCAAAGGTCAGCGCAGCGATAAGCCCTTCGCCTGATTTCGTGCCGTTTTCGTCGGGACGGATGCGGGCGACAGCGCAGTGCACCTCGCCGTATTTGGGATAAAACAACGTAATTGTCTCGCCCGGCCCCCCAAGGAAATCGCCTTCCGCCGTGGACAGATACGAGTTCTTGGCAGGATCGTACCGGATGATGAAAAGCGCGTCGTACGCATCCGCAAGCCCGACCGATTTGACAAACAAAGTGGTTGTTCCCTCGCCGCGCACCGTTTCGAGCGACATTTTCGACTGGAGCCCCGGATCCGGGCTGCCCATTCCATTGATTACAATCATTTCGAACGAGTCTGAAACGATGCCCGTTCCGCGGGGAACCTCCGATATCCTGGGCGGGCGGGGCGGCATCACCTGCGCGCTTTCGAAGTCTATGGTCATCGCGGCGCGAGCCAGAGTCCCGGAATCGGCTGGCGCTCCCGCGCTATTGAATGAGGAGTTGCCGCAGCCTGCGGCAATCGCAAGCGCGGCGGCGATGATCAGGATAATGACGGCGTATCTCAACTTGTGCCTCCGGAAAACCGCGGGATTATATCAGACATAGCACTTTTTCTAATGCAACATAGGCGTCGCGGCCTACATCGCACGCCATTGACTATTCTGGTAACTTATATGCCATAATATCCCCGTGTTAATCGAGCAGTGTCCCGGTTACTGGGAATACAGCTTAAACGAGTTCAAGGAATGGCTTGGTCGGCGCTCTCCGGGTGCCGAAGCATTCAAGCCGGCATTTGCAGCTGTTTCGGAAGCCCAATACTATTTCCCCCTTGTCACATCCACGAATGACCTGCTCAAGTCAAGGCTTCGCGCTTCCGAAAGGGGCACGATGCTGGTCGTCTGCGACGGCCAGACCGCAGGGCGCGGCACCGGACGCCGAACCTGGACGGACAGGTTCGGGAAGGATCTGCTTTTCAGCCTTGCGATGGATGTGTCGGATTTCAAGCCCCGCGGACTGCTATCGCTCGCCGCGGGAGCGGCCATAGCCCGCAATATCGAAGCGTTGATAAACGTTCCGGTCGGAGTCAAGTGGCCCAATGACATCGTCATCGCCAAGCGCAAGGCGGGGGGGATTTTGGTGGAATTGCTTTTCGACTCTTTTGCCGTTGTGGGAGTCGGAATAAACTGCCGCAGCAGGCGCGCGGATTTTCCGGAAAAGCTCGCGCCCGCGGTGACGTCCATAATGGAAGAGCTTCCCGGCGGCGTGGAGCCGGAACATCTCACTTTTCGCGGCCAGCTTTCGAGGCTGCCGTTTTTGATAGCCGCGGCCGGCGGAATCGTCGAAGCAATATCCGCCGGTTCGTCGGGAAGCCTTGCCGGACTGCTGGCCGAGTTCGAAAAGCGCGATCAGACCCGCGGCGCGACGCGTATGGTGCTTGTGGACGGCGGATACGTGAGCGCGGAGTGCCGCGAGGTCGATTACGAAACCGGCGAACTGGTCGTGAGATTGTCCGACGGGAGCTTGCGAAGAGTCGCAAGCGCCCAGGACGTTCTTGACCCGGAAACAAACGTTTGACGGAAATGCAAAGAAGGATGAATACAGAGCCGGAACCGGAACAATTCGAGGAGGGAGGCCCGGACGACAGGCAGCGTATCGGCGCGCAGGGCGAAGAGCTTGCGTGCGGGGAGCTGGTCCGCCTCGGTTATACGATTGTGGAGCGGAACAAGGAGATTGCCGGAGGCGAGCTAGACATCATCGCGGAAGACGGAGATGTCACGGCCATAGTCGAAGTGAAAACTCGAATCAAGGGCGAAGTGTTCCGGCCATCGGACGCGCTGACCTGGCACAAGGCGAGGCAGATAAAAAAGCTTGCGAAAATGTACCTGTCTTCAAAGGGCTTGCTTTACAAAACGCTCGTCAGATTCGATCTTGCGGAGGTGATTCTGGCGCCCGGCACTTTGGAGCCGCTTGAAATAAGGATTTCTAAGCGTTACTTCGACTAGCCTTCGAAAGCGCAAGCTTTATGTCGGTCAGATAAAGCGTGTCCTTCAACGATTTTACCGTGATGAACAACGTTTCGCCTTGAATGTCGCTTCCGTTTATCGTCAGCCTCGCTTCCCTCGAACCTTGGGAAACCACGCGGGCTGGAACCGCGAGCCCTCGCACCGACACTTCGAATTCCCCGCCTTCCTCCCCGCTCCAATATTGGGATGTGCTGACGTTGACAGACAGGCTGTAATTGGCGTTGGGATCGACCGGAGTTATCCGCGCCGCGAAATCGATACGTCCGTTCTCGCGCAGCTCCGCCAGTGCCGCGACGTCTCCATAGCCGAAATAGGACGAGCCGATATTTGCCGCCGACTGCGGCTGTTCGAAATCATAAGGCTCGATATTGATGGATGGATTTGCAGGCGTGCCTCGCGGAGCGGGCAAGTGATGCACGACAAAGCTTGCCGCTTCGCTTGAGAATCTCGACGAAGGCGCAAGCTCGATGGATGGTTCCTGCAAAAACACGCAGAATTTCAATTCGTCCCGGCCCAACCCCGAACTGTCGAGTGATTTCTTTGCCGCGGCTACGATTTCATGTCTTTTGTCGTACAGCGAGCCGAATCGTGTGTTTTCCGCGCGCGTTTCGGCTCTCCATTCGGGCGGCTTGAACCAGCCTTCCTGCGCGATTTGCCCCAGGCTGCGCTCTAGGCCGCGCGAAAGTATCCAGCTGTCCATCACTCGCCGGGGAAAGCTGTATTCGATTTTCTCGCGGCTTTCATCCCAGCGCGCTTCGCCGAAATTTCCGGGGATGAATCCGTCGAACCACGTGATGTACGGAGTCCATTTGTTCAGTCTTCTCTCGACGGAAAGCGTCGGCCTGGTGCGGACGACCGCGCCCAAACCCGACGACGCTGTCCTAACCGGTTGCGGATAGCCGTATCGGCTCTGCTCCTTTTGCTCCGGCGGGACTGAAGTGTGGACCGCGATGGCTTCTTCCTTCACGTTCAAGCCGGACTTTGTGCTGAAGGATGAATATTGAAGGTAATTCGCCCGCGCGAGCGCAACGGGTACATCCTGAAAGACATGTACTTCGTCTATCTGCCGTACGATGTTTTGCGTGCCGCGCGTCAGGTAGCCGAGAAGCACTCCGAATCCGGTGAACAGGATTATCACCGCGGGAATCGTCGCCCAAAGAATCACGCGGTTTTTGCGCCTCGCGACCAGCAGGTAATTGACCGGGCCGACAAGTACGACATAGAGCAGGATGAAAAACGACGCTACTCGCGGTTGCACCGGCTTGGCCTGGGGAATATCCTTGAGCAATGCGGCCATATTGCCGGGATTTATTGAGTGCTCTTCAAACCTCCCCCTGCATAGCGGGCCGATCAGCAGCCTGCGCCACACCGTGTTCCAGCCGGCCCAGCCTCTGATCGAAGGCTCGCTGTAATCGAGATTCATTTGAATAACCGTGCCGAGTCCGTAATCTTTTTTGACTATTAGAGGGTAATCGGAGCCGGCGATAGTTTCGGCATTCGCGGCGGGCTTTTGCCCGGCGGCCACCATCACCTGAACCGAATTCGGTATGGGTACGCCTCCCAACTCCGCGAGCTGGCCGAGATCGCTCGACGGCTCCGCGCTTGATATAGGCTGCGGCATGAAATTTCCCAGCGGAGACGAGTATGCTTTCGGACCGGCTACGCCGTGGCATAGGACGAGCACTCCTCCCGAAGCTGCGAAAGCCGCCAGCCCCGCCGCGTCGCGCTCCGCGATCCGCGAATAATCCCCGTCGCGGACGACAAGCACGTCCACCGCTTTCAGATACAACGGTCCTGCCGAAAGCAGTCTTGACAGCGGCACCGTTCCAACCTTAATCGATCCGGAAAGCAGCTTCGTGTCGAACTGCGAGAAATACGACGATCTGCGCGTGAGCACATCCATTCCATTCAGGTAGGAAAGTCCGCCGCTCTTTTCGTCTATCACCAACAGCACGGCGTCTTCCGGCGCCGCAGCAGAAGAAAGGTTGCCCGATTTTTCCCATGCAATTCGCCCGGCTCCGTCCAGAATCACGATTTCAATGGAATTCGGAGGGGGATCGAAATCCACCGGAAGCATTTCGACTACGGTCGCGCCCGGTGCGATGAATATATTCGACTCGATAACGTTTTCCCCGGTGCTAACCCTCGCCTTCCCGGCAAATTGAGGCTTTCCGTCGGGATTTGTTATTTCCAGCGTGATCGGATTAATCCTGCCCAAGTGCGGCACATTCCCCGGGCCGATTTCGTACGACACAACGAGTCTTTCGGCCGGCCGGTCGCCCTGTGCGGCAGATGGAAAAGACAATGCGAAAACAAAAAAAGCGGCGAGCGCCGCAAGCCCGCGCGCGATCACCGAAGCCCCATCCTTATTTTTCCGTAGTTAACGACTGCCAGCAAAGTTGCGAGCAGCGCGATTAAACATTGGATCGTGACGGCCTGCAGCCAGAACGGGTATCCCTTGACTGAAAGCAACGCGGTCGCGGCCGCGCTTTGGAGGCTCGACGTTCCGGGAAACAAAACATAGTAAAGCGCGAATCCCGGATTGAGGTAAACGCTCGCGATACCCAGCACCGTGTGCAAGGATTCGGAAATTACGGAGCCGTACTGCGATGGAGATAGAAACCGGATTCCGAAATAAAGCGTTCCAACGGTTCCGAAAATCAGAGTTGTGAAAGTGCGGCCCAGCGCGGCGCGGGTGTCCTTGCTCGAAACGCTGATCAATAATCCGATCGCGCTCACAAGGAAGACGAGGGCGAATTCGACGAGGATGGCCGCTCCCAGCTCGGATATCTCCCATCCGCCGAAAGTGTACGAAAGCGCGAAAAACGGCAGACCGGCAAAAAGAAGCAGCAGGATAAACAGGATTGAGGATGCAAGCTTGCCGGATACGATTTCGGCGTTGGAGAGCAGGGTCAGGTTCATCAGGTCTATAGTTTCTCTGTCCCTTTCCTGGGTGATCGCGCTGCCGTTGAAGGTCAATCCGAAAACCGCCGTCAGTATTAACTGGGAAAAAAGCACGCCGACCGCAAGGTTGCGTCCGATGTCGGATGCGGAGCTGTACCCGTTTTCGATCGAGACGTATCCCTGGATCAGCACGAAATAGCTGACTAGCGCTATGACCGCGAGCATGAAAACCAGGATTCCGATTGTCGAAAGCCCCCTGGCCTTTTGCCGGAACTCTTTTATTACCAGTATTCCGAGTCTTGGAAGCATTTATCCGAATTTAAGCACCTGAAAGTATCCGTCAGTGTCAAGCGCGTAAATCGCGTCCTTTGAGCAAACCGGCGCGGATTGCAGCGCGGTCGGCAGGGCGATTCGCTGAAGTATCGTTCCATCCCAAGATATCACGACCGCTTCCGCGCGCTTGGCTGCCAGCATAGTATAGCCGTTGCCGTTCGCTTCAACCACTTTGCGGGTGTCCACTTCGGGCGGATTCCGCACCAGCTCTTCTCCTGCTTTCTCGCCGTCGGGTCCTTTTGTGGCTTCCCTCCATTGTTCCATCGAGATTCCCCTGAACGGCTGCTTTCTTCGCACGTAATCCTCGAGTTCCCCCCTTGCCCGCGGAAGCGTGAAATCGATCGGCTCGTGAATCGAGCAAATGGTCACGACGGCGTCCTCGAATCCAAGCGTCAATCCTCCGGGGGGGGTGGGCAATTCGATTTTCCATTCAACCGAAGCGTCTTTTGAATTCACGCAGTAAAGAAAATTCCTTTCGTCGCCTATTATTGTTTTTCCATCGTGAACCAGCGGAACTCCGGTGCTTCCTCCTTCGAGCGACAACAACAGCCGCGTTCTTCCGTCCTCGGCGTCTACTTCGTATAAGCCCTTGTCTGAACACGTCAGATACAAATTTTCTTCCGCGAGAGCGGGAGTCGCCAAAAGTGACAGGAAAAAGGAAGCCGCCCATTCGACGGAGCCCGATTCCGCGTTGAGCGAATACAGAATTCCGGCCGGTGTCGCGAAAATAACGTTACCCAGCGCGAAAACTGGATCCGCATCGCACGGTTCCGAATGCGCAAGGCTTTTCGTCCAAATCGTTTTTCCGGTTTCCGCATCCGTGCAATAAAACCTGGATTCCGTGTCGGCGAAATACAACCTGCCGTCACGGATGACGGGGATGGTCCTCACACCGCCCATCTGTTCCGCGCCTTCCGATTCCCAAAGCAAATTCCCGCTGTTCGCATCGATCGCCCTCAATCCGCCGGGCATCGTTCCGTAAAAAAGAACGCCCTTGTAATAGCGGCCGCCCACGTGAAAACGGCCGGGCGGTAGCTGTTTGCGCGTTTGCCAGATTCTCTCGCCTGTTAAGGCGTCCACGCAAAGAATCCTTCCTTGATCGTCCGGCACGAAAAGCTTGCCGCCCGCGTAAATCACGCCGCCTTGCTGCAGTCCCTGCTTTTCGAAAATGGGTTCGCCCGGCACCCTTTCGACAAGGCGCAGTTCGCCCAGCTTTCCGCCGACGAAAGTGTCGTGGTTTTCGTTGCGCGCGTACTGCGCCCAGATGTCATCGGGATCGGATTTGGCGAAGATGGAGCGCCGGGGAGAGTTTGTTTCCGGCTTTATTTCGGCTTGATTGCAGGAGATTTGATACATCGCCGCAAGGATGGCGCAGGCGGCGGCGATGAAAGCTATGGCGGCTTTCACTCCCAGTCCACCACCTCTAGTCCGGCGGGCGCGGGGCGCGCTATGAACGCGCATTCAAGCATTCCCCCCAGCTGGCTCATCGCACGCACGGGCAGGTCGCTTGGCGGCTCGTTCCTGAACAGCCCTATCACGGCGGAGCCGCTTCCCGCGACCACTACGCGGTCGGCCCGCTCGCCCTGCAGCCAACCGAAAAGCAGTCCCGCGTCCGGATTGTGTTTGAGCATCGCGAGATCGAAATCGTTTCGGACGAAGGACATAAAATCCCCGCCGGCCGCAATAGCGTTCGCGAAGCCGCGCGTCGTCCGCGCGGACCGGCAGACGCCTTCTTCAAGGGAAAGCAAGGAATCGAGCAGTTTGTACGCTTCCTCGGTGCTCGAACCCGACGCCGGCTTGAGTACGGCCGCGAAAAAAGGTGGAGATTCGCCCAAGTCGTACAACGTTTCGCCGAAATGCTCTGCCATCATCAGCCCGCCCGAAAGGAAAAACGGGACGTCCGCGCCGATTTCCGCCGCCATCATCGCCATAGATTCCGGCACGGCTTCCAGGTCGAACAGCCTGACGAGCGCGACTATCACCGCCGCTGCGTTTCCGCTTCCGCCGCCCAAACCCGCCGCCGCGGGAATCCTTTTCAGCAACCGCACGCGCGCCGGGAACGTATGGCCGAACGCGGCGCAAACCGCGCGCCATGCCTTGTGCGCCGTATTCTGCGCGCCGGTTGGGATTGCAGATCGCGTTTGCAGCGGGGAGAGGCCGCGGTCGCCGACTTCCAGCAAATGCGCATCCGAGTCGCCGTCCAGGACGATTTCCAACCTGGCTGCGTCCGGCGCGGGCGGGCCGCCGTTCGAGCTGCGGATGGAAGCGGCCTCGCCGGTTTTTTCGACTGTGACCACGTCGAAGTGGTCGAGGTTGCACAGAACCGTCGAAACGTAGTGCATCCCCGCGGCGGAATCCCGTCCCAGCACTTCGAGCACCGGATTGAACTTGGCGAAGCTCTTAATCGTGATTTTTCGCACGGAAGAATTGTAGCCCAAGCGGGACTTTAGTTGTTTGTTTCCGGCAGCTGCCGGTGGAACTTGACCGAGATTAGTGTAATCATGCCTATTGGATTGAACATGTCTATTTTAATGGCGCGCGATCCAGTCTTGATTTTTGCAGTGCAGGTTCTGCTTTCCGCAGGGCTGATGGGCGCGACTTTTTGTGGCTCCGGATATCGCCTCAGCGAGGATAGTGCCTTCGGTGTGCTCGGCGGGTTTGTCAGCTTGCTTTTGTGCGCGACGGGTGTTTTCTTCTTCGGCTGGTATTGGTGCTTGTTTTGGTTGTTGGCCTATTCACTTCGGCTTTTGCTGATGAGGGGTCGAAGCGTCGTGTATGCTCCCGAGCCGGAAAAACCGGATATTGACTACGGTCACTTCGGGGACATCGCCAAAAGAGTTTCCAACCGCAAGAAAGCGGAAGTTCCCGACGACGAAACGCTTCGCGACCTTCTTCGGCGCGATAAAACGGAGGAAGCGCGCAATCATGCGCGGGAAATGATGGAAGTGGCGCGCTCTTTGGGCGATGAAAAGCGCGCCGCGGAGTACGCGCGCTGGTTGGGTATCGCACCGTAACCAACACCTGTCAACCATTTGCCCCGCGGAAAGCGCCTCGGCTTCCTGCGCGCTTACTGCCAAGTATGAACTTGGTCTTTGGTATAATGCCGTCCCCCGGAGAGGTGGCCGAGCGGCTGAAGGCAGCTGCCTGCTAAGCAGTTATACGGGTGTAAGCCTGTATCGCGGGTTCGAATCCCGCCCTCTCCGCTTTAAAAGCGGTGCGGTTGTAATGAAATCGCTAATCGCAGTCAGGTCGCTTCGGATCAAAAGCCTGCTTCGCTACTTCCCCACGCAGAAGCCGCGGAAGATTTCGTTTATCAAGTCCGCCGTGGGCTCCCGGCCGGTGATTGCCGCAAGCTCCCGCTGCGCGTCGGCCAGGTCGATGCAAACGAGGTCGGTCGGGACGCCCTGTCGCAGCGATTCGGATGCATGGCGCAGGAAGTAAAGCGCCTTTCCGACGCGCGCCCGGTGGCGCTCGGAGATTAAAACCCTGTCTTCGATCGAAACGGGCGAAAGCGACGCGGCAAGCCACGCGCGCAGCGCTGCGACTCCCTCGCCGGTCGCGGCGCTTGCCTCGATCACGGGCAGGCCGGTCGCCATTTCGATTTCCGCTATCGCGGCTTCCAGTTTTTTGCGCGACTTATTTGGGATTAAGTCTATCTTGTTCGCGACTAGGACCAGCTCCTTCAACTCGGAGAGTTCGGGGATTCCCGAAAGCGCGGAGGTTGCGGTTTCGCCGTATGGCTGCTTCAAATCAGACGCGTCGATTAGAAACAGCACGGCGTCCGCGTCCGCGAGCACTTTGTACGCCCGGGAGATGCCCTCTTTCTCCACTTTTCCTCCTCCCGAGCGCAGCCCCGCGGTGTCAACCAGCGTGAGCGTGAGCTGTTCCCATCCGAGGGTGAGTTCAAGGTAATCCCTTGTCGTGCCCGGCTTCGCGTCCGTCAGCGCGCGGTCGTATCCGGCCAGCGCGTTGAAAAGGCTGGACTTGCCCACGTTGGGCGCGCCCGCGAGCGCGACGCGCACGCCTTCCCGCAGCGCCTTGTTGCGGTCGTGGAACGCGACGAGGTCGTCCATCGCTTCGGTGATTTCGGCCAGGATTTCGCGCATCGCCTCGCGCTCGGCTTCCTCGCTGCCGGGCGCGACGGCGTACTGGCGGTGGCCGTCCTCCGATGGCGCGGGCTGGTAGCTCACGTCCGAAACATCGCCGGGGTAATCGAAAATCACTTCCAGCGACGCGCGCAATTTCACGATTCGCGCGTACCACTCCTCGACCTGCCGCCGCAGCCCGCCGGAGAGAAGCGAGCGGGCGGCCTCGATTTCGCGGCGGGATTTGGAGGCGATAAGCTCCTGAACGGCTTCGGCCTGGGAGAGGTCCATCTTGCCGGAAAGGAACGCGCGCTCGGTGAACTCGCCTGGGTTGGCCAGCCTTGCGCCCAGCCTTATACATTCATCCACGACTTCATTACCGAGTATCGGATTTCCGTGGATGGAGAACTCGACCATATCCTCGCCGGTATAGCTGTGCGGCGCCCGGAACCAGAGCGAGATGCAATGGTCGATGAGCGAGCCGGAGCCGTCCGCGCGGCGCAGGCGCGTGTAGAAAGCCTGTGGGTCGGCGCCGCACCAGCGTTCCGGATCGGGGGTGCGGCCCGCGATTTTGCCCGCGATTTCATGCGCGCGCGGACCGGAAAGCCTGACGATTCCAAGCGCGGAGTGCGCGGGCGCGCCCGCCCAGGCGGCTATCGTGTCGTCAGGCGAAAAAATGCCGCGCTCCACGCGCAAAGTTTAACAGAGTGGAGGCTTTTGATGCGGTAAGGCAAAAAAAAGAGACGCCCCCTTTCGGGAACGTCGGGCCTGGGTTGCTCACCCAGGGGATGGAACGGTGATATTATACCCGAGGCACTGGCAAACGTCAAGCTGTCGAGAGCAGATTTGTGCAAAACTCCAATCGGGTAATCGCGTATATCGACGGATACAACCTATATCACGGCATTAAGGAACGCGGCTGGAATCGCTTTCTATGGCTAGATGTCCGCATGCTCGTATGCCAGTTGCTAAAACCGTACCAGGCTCTGGTTCATACAAAGTACTTCACTGCAAGATCCACCGGCAGGCAGGACAGCCGCAAAAGGCAAGCGCTGTACTTGGACGCTATTCAAACATTGCCGGATACTTCGTTGCACTTTGGCAAATTCAAGAATCTGGACAGGGAATGCCCGCACTGCGGATTCAAGGACACCGTGCCGGTGGAAAAAATGACCGACGTCAACATTTCGATCCAATTACTCGGAGACGCTTTCGAAAACCGGTTCGACTCGGCGCTTCTAATTTCCGGCGACAGCGATTTGGTTCCCGTAGTGAAAGCCGTCCGCGAATTGGACTCTGCAAAAAGAATCATCGTCGCATTCCCGCCGGGCAGGCATTCCAAAGAGCTTCAGAAATGCGCGACAGGGGCATTCATGATTGGCCGGGACCGTTTCTTGAAATCGCAATTGCCTAATCCGGCAACAGCCGGATCCGGCGCGGTTATCGTGCGGCCTAGTGAGTGGACTTGATTTACGGGCCAAAAAGCATTCTGTGGTTTACATGCACGAAAGCGCGTTTGACAGCCCGGCTGCTCCGAAAGCCAAATCCAATCTCCTCAAAAAAACGCGTTGGTGGCTCTGGCCGCGCCTCGCGCCCGCCCAGGCGGCTATCGTGTCGTCAGGCGAAAAAATGCCGCGCTCCACGCGCAAAGTTTAACAGAAACAACTTATCCCGCAGCCGCCGCCTTTTCGCGCACGTAGGCGGAGATGGCGTCGATTTCCTTCTTGAACTGCTCGAAGTCTTCCTGCATCCCGTTGATGTAAGTGCTCCAGCCGGCGCTGCTCTTCGCGAAGTGGACCGCATCCTCTATTTCCTCGTCGGTCGCGCCGTTCAGCCTTGCAGCCGCGGTGTGGAAGTACGCGCAATACTTGCATTTGGTGATCGCGGAAATCGCCACGCCGATAAGCTCGCGGTACTTGTTCGGGATTGCTCCCTCGGCAAACTGGGTCTGGAGCAATAGCTTCCATTCAAGCTCCAGCGAGCCGTCCGGAACGTGCTTTATGAAGCTGGGGACAATCCCGAAAGTTTCCTCGATTTCCTTGTATATTTCCTGACGCGTCATACCTTTCACCCCTTGAATTGGATATCCGGAATGCGCTCGGCGGACTCCTTACCGTTACCGACAGGCGACGTTGCGGCGCTCAAGCTGCAATCACGAAGGTTGTTACCCGCCGTTCAAATGGATTCATTGAAGCTGTTTTTCCAAAGTTCCAGCGGCAAGTGCGAATGTTATATAATGTCACCTGCCCGATAGCTCGGGCGATTCAGTAACGGGAGCCGCATTATCTCGGAAAAGCTGCAGCAACAAGAAATTCCAGGGCGCGACGGCACCGCGAGACCGGCCCGAGGCTCGGCATCGCGCGAGCCCGAGAGCCTGGACGAAGTAATGCGAATAGTGGCGGAGGCCGCGAAGGACAAGCTTGCGATCGGACTGCGGATATTGGACGTGTCCGAGGTGACCGATTTCACGGAGTATGTCGTTCTTTGCCAGGGGCAAACTCCGCTTCAGAACAGGGCGATTGCCGACAGAATCATTGAAGCGCTCAAAGAGTATGATATAATCCTGTCCAGCTTGTCGGGCTACCGTGCTGCCGACTGGATTCTGGTCGACTACGATAGCTTCGTCGTGCACGTTTTCCTGCCCGAGTTGCACGAATTTTACAGGCTTGACGAGCTGTATTCCGGCGGGCGGGAGCTTTTGCTTGATTAAGAGGGCCTGTGGCGCAGCTGGGAGCGCGTCTCCTCGGCATGGAGAAGGTCAGGGGTTCGAATCCCCTCAGGTCCACTTTTTGGATACTGACCGAATTCTTGGGAACAAGATCGGCGCGAGGCGGTCGGAAAGTCCGCTTCGCCGGGAATTGCGCCCGGATGCCGATCTCGCGGAGGTGACGTCGATGGCAAGATTCTTTGGATTGATTTTCTGTGCAGCGGCCGCATTCGCGGCACTTTCGCACGTTCCGGTGCAGGCGCAGTCCGTCAAGAATCCGACGGTTCTTCAATTTGCCCCGGTCGAAGACCAATACGACAGGTACATGCTTCGCTTAAGCCTTATGGGTACGGTTGTCCTCCCCCACACCGAGCCCGATTCCCTGCTTGTCCCGGAATTCGGAATCAACACCGTTTATGAAGACCGTGTAACTTCGGTGACCGACGGCGTCAACAGGCATAGAATCACCTATTACACCTACGACGTTTCCACGCTCAACTTCCT
>JABRWB010000096.1 GCA_039961635.1 bacterium | reverse complement strand
GTATATCTGGCGCGTGACGACAGGCAAAGGCGTGTGAGGCCCGACGGGAAAGTGCGGGTAGTTTGCTCGCTTCGCACGCCGGAATTGGGAAGGCCCCTGAACAGGGGCCTTTCCGCGTTTACTGCGGATCAATGTAAGCAGTCAAAAGCGTGAGGTCGTCGCGCAGCGTCACTTCCGACGAAAGCCGGTATAACTCGCCGAATTTTTCCGCGAGGCCCGCTTGCTCATTGCCCGGCTTTATCCCGCCAATTATTTCATAAAGCTTTTCCGCGCCCAAAAGCGTTCCGTCTTCCAAAACTATGTCCGTCGCACCATCGCTGTGGGCCAATATGCGGTCTCCGGGCTGGATGTCGAAGGTTTCTTCCGCGTAAATTTCGCGGTCGAACATGCCGCACGGCACTCCGCCCGCTTCGCCAACCCAAACCGGCTTGCCGTCGCGAAGGCAAACTATGCCGGGCGCGCCCGCGTGGGTGACCGTGCAGCTCAAGGGATTAAGGTCAATTCTGGCCAGCGCCACGGAGGCGCAAATGTAGTCCATTCCAAGAGCGCATATCCTTTCATTCAGGTTGGCGAGCATGGATGAGGGTTCGATCCAAAGCTCCACGTTTTCGTGAAAGAACGAGTGAATCATCGTTGTGATCAGCGCGGCGGAAAATCCATGACCGATAACGTCCGCGACGACAAGACCGTACGAATCGGCCTGCGGCTGGTACACATGGCTGAAGTCCCCGGTAACTTCGTCGCGGGCTTCCGTTAGTTGTCCGAAGCTTATCCGCGGGTCGTCGAATTCCGTGAACTTGATGACGTGCTCTTGAACGCGTTTGGCGATTCCGAGCTGTCGCTCGCGCTCGCTTTCGTCGCGAAAAGTCTCGACTCCGCCGATGACAATTCCGTTCCTATCGTATACCGGAGCGACGTTTAAGGACACGCACAGACGCGCGCCGTCGCTTTTTCTTGCATAAGCGATCACCGGCTCATCCGAAGCCCTGGCGGTTGTAATGGCCTTGAACAAGGGGCAATACTGCGAATCGCAAAGGGGACGACCTTCCTTGTCGATGTGGTCCAGCAGGTTGTCGCGGCAATGCTTGCCTACGACTTCATCGGCGGTCCATCCAAGGATGTGCTCGGCGCGCTTGTTCCAAAAAATGATCCGCCTGTCGGTATCGGTGATGTACAAACCGATACCGAGTTGGTGGAGCAACCCGACAAGATTGAGCGATTCGAATTCCATTGTTGTTGCCGCGCGGCGAAGCGATTATATCAAGCATTCGCGGCGATAGAGCCCGAAGGCTGGAGAAATAGCGGCATTGCCAGATGATGACGCTACTTGATTACATTTACAAGATTGAAGATCGGCAGATACAGCGCTATCACTATCGTGCCCACGACAGCACCGATAATAACAATCATCATCGGCTCAATCATACTCGCGAGAGCACGGATGGTCGCGTCTATTTCGCTGTCGTAATAGTCGGAAAGCTTGTTGAGAATTTCTTCCAGGTTACCGGCTTCCTCGCCGACGCTTATCAGGTTGGTGACAAGCGGCGGAAACACGCGGGTGCGCTTCATCGGCGCATGCAGGCTTTCTCCCTCGCGGATACGGTCTCTAGTGTAAATAATGGCGTTCTTGATTACGTCGTTCGTCGCGACGTTGCGGGCGACTTCGAGAGCTTCCAATATCGGCACGCCGCTTTCGTTCAGCGTCGCGAACGTACGGGTGAAACGCGTGATGGCGACCTTTCTGGCCAGCGGGCCGAATATGGGGATGCGAAGGACGATCGGATCGAGCAGCTTGTGCCCCCACTTGCTGTGGCGGAATTTTATGAAAAGCACGATGAATATCGGGATGGCAGCCAAGTAATACCAGTATTTAAGCAGCCAGTCGGAGATTTCGAGCAAACGACGGGTCAACAATGGAAGCTGTGCCTGGCCGCCCGAAAATTCGTTGTAAAACGCGGCGAACTGGGGAACGATGTAAAGCAACATGAACAGCGAGATGACCGTCGCGAAGATGCTGACGACGACCGGATAAACCATCGCGCTCTTGACTTTGTTGCGAAGCTCGAGCTCTTTCTCGTAAAACGCGGCGACGCGCTCCAAGATGGTGTCCAACGCACCGCCGATTTCTCCGGAGTGGACCATCGAGATGAAGAAGTTGGAAAAGGCGCGGGGATGTTTCTTCATCGCGGAGGTCATCGTCTCTCCGGATTGGATGTCCAGCTTGACCTTGTGAAGTATTTCCCGGAAGCTGTTGTTTTGGGTTTGCTCCTCGACGGTGTCGAGGCATTCGGAGATTGTCAGGCCGGCGTTCAGAAGCAGCGCGAACTGGCGGGAGAATATGGTCAGCTCTTTCAGCCCGACTTTGAAAAGCCGCTCGACAAGCGCGAACGGATTGAACGGACGGCGCTTCTCGTGGATTTTGGTTACGTAAAAGCCTTCGTTGCGTAAAGCGTCTATAACGGATTTGGGATTGTCGGCCTCCACCGTGGAGGTGATTACCTTCCCTTGCGCATCCTTAGCCTGATAAACGAATGTCTTCATACTTGCGCCATCTCCTCAAAGCAATTAGACCGGATTCGCCGCATTTGGTTCCACCCATGCGGCGGAAACCGCCCGCTTCCGGCGGCAAACATGCCGATTTTACCCCAAATCGGGGAGTTATACGCCGATGCTTGCGCCGTCGAAGTAGCTTTCTCCGCTTTCCGTACGCGTCAGCCCGCCGCTTCCGGGGCGCTTCGGGCGCTCCGCACCCTGAGCAGCCGCCGCCGAAATCAGGCGCTGCAGGTTACCCACGTTGCCCGCATGCGCGAGCGCTGTCTCAAGCGTGATGAGCCGGTCGAGATACCTGTCGCGCAGGCACTGGTCCATCGTCTGCATTCCGAGCTTGCTGTGCGTCATCATCGTCGAGTGGATCTGAAATTCCTTTTTCTCGCGGATGAGGTTGCGGATTGCCGGAATGTTGAGCATCACTTCGAACGCGGCCACGCGCCCGCCCCCCTCGGCCAGCGGAAGCAGCTGCTGGGAGATTATGCACTGCAGCGAGTTCGCCAGCTGGGCGCGGATTTGGTCCTGCTGCTCGCTCGGGAAAACGTCAACGATACGGTCGATGGTCAGCGGGGCGTTGTTGGTGTGCAAAGTGGCGAAAACAAGGTGGCCGGTTTCGGCCGCGGTGATTGCGGTGGAAATCGTTTCCAGGTCGCGCATTTCGCCGACCAGGATCACGTCCGGATCCTGGCGCAGGACGCGTTTCAGCGCGCTCGCAAACGACGGGGTGTCACTGCCCACTTCGCGCTGGTTGACGTTGCATTTCTTGTGCTGGTGGACGTACTCGATCGGGTCTTCCATCGTCACGATGTGAAGATCCTTGGTTTCGTTGATGACGTTTATCATCGCGGCCAGCGAGGTGCTTTTGCCGGAGCCGGTCGGTCCGGTTACGAGGCACAGACCGCGCGGGAGCATGATCACTTCCTTCATCACGTCGGGAAGCAAAAGCTCCTCCATCGTGGGAATCTTTTCCGAGATGGCGCGCATGACCAGGCCGATCGATTCGCGCTGCCAAAACATATTGCAGCGGAAGCGGCCGATACCCTTCTGGCTGTAGCCGAAGTCAAGCTCGCGCTCCACCTCGAATTTTTTCCGCTGATCCTCACGGATCATGCTGAAGGCCAGGTTGCGGGTATCTTCCGGCGTCATCGGCTTGTAATCCAGCCTGACCAGGTGGCCGTGAATCCGCAGCGACGGCGGCACGCCGGCCGTAAGGTGAAGGTCACTCGCGGAGTGCTCGACGAGTTGCACCAAAAGATCGAGAATCGTTACGTCCATTCTGATACCTCGTTTCGCTCGGGATAGGCCCGGGCCATTTCCACCACGACGAAACAGCTGAAACTAAATATTCGTTTCCACTTCGGCAAGCTTGGGAGCGGCTTCGCGGAGCTTTCCGGGTGCGGCGGGGACGAACGCCTCGAAGCTTTCGCCTTCTTCCTCGTAGTCCGGGCGGGCGACGCGGAGCAGCTCGGCCATGCTTGTCTGGCCTTTCAATACCTTGCGGATGCCGCTTTCAAAAAGCGTCTGCATCCCCTCGCGCCTTGCGACCTGCTTGACGGAGTGGATGCTCGTGTCCTTGATAATCAAGTCCCTCATCCGGCTTGTCATACGGAAGATTTCGAATATGCCCATTCTTCCTTTGAAGCCGACGTGGTTGCAGAATTTGCAGCCGCGGGCCTTGTACAAAAGCGGAGCCTTGTCGAGGGTGTTGACGTCGATCGTTTTGGTGATGATCTCCATCTCCTCCTCGTTCGGCTCGTAGCTTTTCTTGCACTGGTTGCAGAGCTTGCGCACCAGACGCTGGGCCATGACGCCGTTCACGGTTGCGTTGATAAGGTACGGCGGCACGCCCATATTGACGAGACGCGGAATCGCGCCCGGCGCGTCGTTGGTATGCAGGGTGGAGAACACGAGGTGGCCGGTGAGCGCGGCCTGCACCGCAAGCTCCGCGGTTTCGGGATCGCGGATTTCGCCGACCATGATTATGTCGGGGTCTTGGCGCATGAACGTGCGCAGCGCGCTGGCGAACGTCAGCCCGACCTTTCGGTTGACGTGAACCTGGTTGATCTTGGAGAGCTGGTATTCGACAGGCTCCTCGATCGTCATCACGTTGTTTGTTTCGTTCGCGATCTTGTCAAGCGACGCGATCAGCGTTGTTGATTTGCCGGAGCCGGTCGGCCCGGTGATGAGGATGATCCCGTGCGGCTGGATGATCATTTCCTCGAAGACGGGTTGCTCCTCCTCGTCGAATCCGAGATCCTTGAGCGTAAGCAGAGCCGCGCTCTTGTTCAGGAGACGCATCACGATCTTTTCGCCGAATATCGTCGGCAATGTCGAGAAACGGATGTCTATTTCGTTGTCGCGGACGACAAGGTTGATGCGGCCGTCCTGGGGCATCCGGCGCTCGCTCGTGTCCAGCCTCGCGAGGATTTTCAGGCGCGCGGTGACCGCTGCGATGGCGCCTCGCGGCACCGTCAGGATTTTCTGGAGCATTCCGTCCACGCGGTAGCGAACGTCCATCCTGTCCTCTTTGGGTTCGAGGTGGATGTCGCTCGCCCGGTTGTCCACGGCGCCGGTCAATATGGTCTCGACCAGCTTGACGATCGGCGCCTGTTCGACTTCCTCCAAGGTGGCTTTGTCCACCATGGATTCGTCAATGATCATGCCCTTCTTGATTTGATCCTGGCGGAATTCCTCCAGCGATTTCTGCGCTTCGTGCGTCACGCCGAAAAATTTGTCGAACGCGAACTTCAGCGCGTGCGGACTGGTGATCCGGGGGGACACTTCGTAGCCGGTGGAAAGCCTGATGTCGTCAATGGCCAGCAGGTTGAGCGGGTCGACCATCGCGACGATCAGGTTCTGTCCTTCGACGCGCACCGGAAACGCCGCATGCCTCTGGATCAGGTCGGGCGAAATCAGCCTGGCCGCCTCGGGATCGATGCGCTCCTCGTAGAGGTCGACCTTCTCGATGCCCAGCTGTTTGGCGAGGACGTCCTGAACTTCTTCCTCGACCGCCAGCTGCATTTCGATAATCACCTCGCCGAGGCGCTTACCGGACTGCTTTTGGCTGTCCAGGGCTTCTTTCAACTTGTCGAGGGAAAGAATTCCCTCGTCGACGAGCATGTCGCCAAGTTTTTTCTGCATTCACTACACTCCTTGGTGCCCTCCCCGCAGGCTCCTGAGAATAACACAGCCGCCCGCGAGTGTCAATTTGGCCGCCTTAAGGGCGGAAGGGCGCGGCGGCTCACAAGCGCGGCGGAATCCGGCGCCGGCCGCCCGCACCACGGAATTTTCTGATATAATGAATCGTCTCGCTTCATAAGGAGGAATTTCCGATGGTTTACCGTCATCATCTTCTGATTATGGTCGCCGCGATCGCGGCGGGACTTCTGCTCGGCTGCTCCGGCGGCCGCCACTCCGCCGTTTCTCCCGGCATATCCTCGCCCGTCGATCTCGTCAGGGCCGATCTTGCAAAGTACGAAGTGCCGGACGGCGTGGATCCGGACGTTTTCCAGATGCTCGCCGACAAGCTGGTCGAGGAGGTCGAAGCCGTTCAATCCGGCCGCACGCCGTCTCAAGGCTCGCCCGCGACTCCGCTTTTGCGCCTAGTCGTTACCGACGTTGGCGGCGGAATCACGAACATCGCCTGGCGTTATTACCTGATGGGCGATTACGACCTTAACGGCGAAGTCGGCGTGGCGGACGTCACCCCCATCGCCCTGCATTTCAACACGTCGGTGACCGACGGCGTACAGGACAACGTCCAAAGCTTCATTGACGGGGACGGCGACCTGTTTGTGGGGGTTTCCGACATTACTCCTATCGCTCTCAATTATCAGGCCAGGTACAACGTGCTCTTCGGCATCTATTCCAGCGCCGCGTCCCCCACTTGGCCGCTTTCGCAGTGGGAAGGCTCCGCGCTTTACTTCAATTACGGCGCGTTCGACACGAGCATCCCCGGCACTGTGGAGCTTTCAATAAACAAGACCACATCCGATTCGCACTACGGATGGTGCAGCGTGGACATTGACACGGCGGGCGCGGGCATCTTCTCCGGAAACTACTTCTTCGGAGTGCGCGATGCAAACGAGCCGCCCGACTTCGCTTCGTCCGCGGCGTTCACGCTTGCGGGCGCCGACGCGCCGAACATCGGAAGCGTCACGCCGACCGGCGGCCAGCCGAATTCGAGCGTCCAGTTCACCGTCAACCTTCTCGCCGGCACCGCGCCTCTGACTTATTCATGGGATTTCGGCGGCGGCGCGACGCCCGACACTTCCACCGACGAAAGCCCGACGGTCACGCTTTCTTCCACTTCCGGCGTTTACGACGCAAGCGTGACCGTGACCAACGCGTTCGGCAGCGACACGTTCGACTGGCAGCTGGGCGTCGGCAACCTGCCCGATATCACGGGCGTCAGCCCGACGAACGGCCAAACGGGAGAAAACGTGACTTTCACCGCGACCGTGACCGGCGACGCGCCTCTCGTTTATTCGTGGGATTTCGGCGGCGGCGCAAGCCCGAACACTTCGTCCGCGGAATCCCCGAATGTCACGCTTTCCGCCACCGAGGGCGAATACAGCGCCAACCTGACCGTGACGAACGCGTTCGGCTCGGACAGCTTCGATTTCACGCTGACCGTCGGCGCCGCGCCCGCGCCTCCCGAAATCACCGGCGTCTCGCCGACCGCGGGCCAGGAAGGAACGCAGCTGACGCTCAACGCGACCGTCACCGGCACCCCGCCGTTCACCTACGCGTGGGATTTCGGAGGCGGCGCAACGCCGAACATTTCGTCCGCGGCTTCGCCGACCGTCACGCTCGGCGCGGAAGGAAACTACGACGCGTCCCTCACCGTGACGAATGCGCTGGGAGAGGATACGTTCGACTTCCAGCTCATCTGCACCGGCCCTCCGGGCGCCTGGGTGAAGGAGTTCGTAGAGGGGCCTGGGACAAGCAAAATCGGCACGCACTGCAGCCTGGTGTTTTTGCCCAACGGCACTCCGGTGATTGCGTATCAAAATGAGCCAAATACTGACTTAATGCAGGCGGTAAAGACCGGACCATGGAACAAGACTGTAGTTGACAATGGCGGTAGCGGATATGCTGGCTCCAATGCTTTTATTACGTTAAACTCCGCTTCGATGCCTGTTATAGTATATAAATATTTGGCATCCGATTTTGCAGGTTCATTAAAGAAGGCGGAATGGAACGGATCTTCGTGGGATTTTCAAATACTCATGAACGGCAACGGTGCTCTTAACGAAAGCTACGGATCCGATGCAAGCATTGCGTTTGCCAGCAATGGCAATGCATTTGCCGCAAACGTAAATGGGAGCGCTCCGAACCAGCATTATGTGATTCGATACAACGGATCCAGTTGGGGATCGCCTGAGGATATGCCAGATTATCGCGCGACGGCGACCAGCTGCACATTCGACTCGTCGAACAATCCCATTGTGGTTTGTTACGATTCCACAGACAAGTGGGATTTGCTGGATCCTCCCGGAACTCCGGTCCCCATTAATCAATTAAACTGCTATAGGTGGACTGGCTCATCTTGGACGAGGACGAATATTTATACAAAGCCTGCGGCGGAGTCCAACAGCGCCAAATATATCACGGTTCTTGTCAACCCATCAGGCAATCCGGTTGTCTGCTACTTCCTGACCGGAACATTCGAAATTTGGTACGCCGAATACACAGGCACCGCCTGGAGCAAAATCTTGGTTGCAACCAGCGGATCCTCTTCAGCCAAAAACGTTAATATGACGCTTAGTCCCAGCGGGATTCCTACTATTGCGTTTTACAATGCGCCAACTCAATCGCTTAAGCTCGCTGTCAAAAATGGCGGAAGCTTCACCATAAGCGATATTGACGACGGCGCAGGAGGAACCATCCAGGTTGGCACATACCCTTCAATTAAGTTTTCTCCGACAACAGGCAAGCCATCGGTCGCCTATTTCCAGGGCGAGCGAAACATGTATGGATTGAAGTATGCTTGGCAAAGCTAAAAAGATGCGGCAAATTTAATTGGCTAACGGCTAATCCTGCTGCCAGTTGCTTACCGCAGCCTTTGTGGCTATTCGCGCGGCGGAAAGTGATAATTGCGGGAGGCCCCCGGCCCCTTGAATACCGTTTAACCCGGATGTATATGCAATCATCACCTCGCCTGAAAGCCCCGAAAGGCGGGCGTTAAACTCATGACTTAAGATCTGGCTTGATACTGGAATGGCATGGAACAACTCCGAGTTAGGTATTTTCAGCCCGTTTGGCGCAACCTGTTGAGCGTCGATAAAGATTCCAGTAAATGGGGTTAAGCCTAGTTCATCATCGTTGTTCCCCCATCCAACCCATTTGTTTTGGTCGTCGATTCCGCCATGCCCCCAATCTGCATTGTCTGATCTCATATAAACCATCAGGTGCCACGCATCCTCCGAGGGGATGTACTCCCAAAACGACACCATAGGCCCGTTTGCAAAATCGGGGCACGTAATTTGGGTCATAATAACAGGCCCCGATTCGCTGCCGGAGACTTCATATACTAGCTCCTTGAATGCATTTCCAAACTGACTTGATGTTGTATACAATGGAAGCCTAACGGCATAAATACGATACTTGCCGTCGCTGTTGTTTCTTTTCCCGTAACTGGCATAGCTAATATAATAGGCAATATTGTCTATCATTTCCCCATCGGCCCAACAACCAAGCTGGGTATCCGGCTCCGTGCCTTCTTCCTCCAGTAGGTTTCGATAGGATTGATCATTAATCCAAGTGTTTTCAATCCATTTCGGGCGCGCGTATCCACTCCCTGGATTTCGAGTCCACCAAAACACACGGGCTTCTTCTCGCTCATCTCCATTCGGAAAAGTATTTCTCACGCTTGCTACGCCAACCAAATTTCCGCTAGAGGCCAAATCGATATCAAAGCTATCTATTTCTGAAATGGCTACTTCTTCGGGAAGACAAGTGACAAGCGGCCTGTAAAACTCGTACCAATTGCCAGATGCGGATCTCTCAAAAGCATATAGGCCCCTTCGGTACTCCCAATCGTCTTCGCCTAGGGGGTTTTCGGTTTTGGGATACATGTACCTTGCCGGGAAGGCAAATGCGCCAAAGCTATCAGTAAAGCCAAAATAGGGTGGATATTGCCAAAACACCAGGTCCGAGTCAGTTGGAAATGGAACTACTGGTAATCGTGCGACAACATAGTCTCCTGACCACCTGTAAATAGCCTCCTCATGGAATTCTCCGTTTACATCTGCGTATCGGATTGCAGGCTCCCAACTACCGTCTCCTGTTGGATTAACTGTGCCTCGTATTCGGGTGTATGCCGCATAAGGAATATTAAGTGAACCGCGCAAGTCGATCCTGACTGGCGCGCCAGGTTCCGAAAACAAGTTATTAACAAGGCTTTTGTTTTCTGCAACAAGAAGTTGATAAGCGCCGGTTTTCTCTGCCTGTATATTTGGCTTGGCTAATATTACGGCAGGCGGAGTCGAGCCTTCAAGTCCTACAATAGGATACAAATCCCACCAGCAAAAAGCGCAATATGGGGCCTGCTCTTGCTCATTCCATGCGAATGAACTGGAGAAAATGTTCGGCCAACCGCCGTTGAAGTCAACAACAACTCCAGTAGTGTCATATCCTCCGTCGTCATCAAACACGCGAACAACAAATTCCAATTTGCCAACTGCAAACTGAGGTTCGATCAGCACATCTATAAAAGGGCTAGTTGTGGGACCTCCGTCAAATTCACCATTAGGCTGGCTTCTTCCCGGAAAAAATATGGGAGGCTGCCCTATTGGATTCAGATAATCCCACAGATATGCTGTGGGAGGGCCGGATTCATCGCCTTGGCTTAGACCTGCATTAAGGCGAACATATGTTTGCACTGGCATTTCGGTCCGATAAACATCGGCAATTAGAAGCGCATGTGGAGCGGATGTTCCTCCTTGCCCCACCGAGGTTTTTCCTCCCAATGAAGAATACGCGAAGTCCATAAGGGCCGCTGAAAAATAGAGATCCTTAAATAACTCCATCTGGTCATATTGCAAATAGCGCTCAAATTTAGTCATGGTTTCAGGAGGGGCGGGTTCATCGTAATCTATTTCGCCATCTTCCTTGAACGGATAGATACTTTGCTCAGAAACAAGTCCTGCCCAAGAAAAGCTACTGTCGTTGTTAATTTCGCTTGCAATGCGGTATTGTTCGGTCGCGGCAGCCGCTTGCGGCGTTTGCTCCGTTGCAACGGGTTTGTCTTTCTTGGCAATCGGCGCATGCTTGCCCTTTCCCCGGCATCCGAACGCGAGCAGAACAACGGCTGAAACAACGGCCAGTGCAGTCAAAATTCTCCAATTCATGGTCTTGCCTCCTGCGGCTGAATTCCGCTAATAGGCTTACCTTAACGCAAGATGCTCTGTCTTGTCATTACCCTAGCAATAATGCGCATAGTTGTGGTTGCTTATGACAATCGCATCAAGGCGGGCATTCAAGTAAATGAGTCTGCCGGACGCCCCTGTGCTAATATCCGGCCGTGGATGCATCCGAACTGGACCTGCTTCTTGTCCGCCTACTCAAGCTTTCCCGGCTCACGCTGTCAGAGGGCGAGCGGGAGGAATTCGCTCGCAAGTTTTCGGCGCTGCTCGAATTCGTGGACGCCGTGCGGGCAAGCGGACACGCGGAAGGCGTGGGCCGCGACGCGGCGGGCGCGGGCGCGCTTAGCTACCTCGACGCGCTGCCGCTGCGGGAGGATTCGCCGCGGGAGTTCGATTGGGGGGACGATTTTGCGCACAGGTACGTCGTCCCGCTCGTCGTGGGGGACGAGGAAGCTGGCGGCGCAGAAGGCGCGGCCGCGGATTCCGCGGATTTCGGCGAGGGGGGGGTGTAAGTGCCCGATCCGCGCAATGCTTTGACCATATCGGCATCCGAGCTGATGGCCAGAATCGCCGCAGGCGAAATAGATCCGGTCGAGCATCTGCGGACGCAGTGCGAATTCGCTCGGCGGATGGACGAATACCTGAACGCGTTTATCGAGCTTCCGGAATCGCCGGAGCCGGAAATCGAAACGGTGCAATCGCGCACTAACGGAGACGGCGGCTCGGGCGCGTTTGCCGGGCAGGCCGATCCGGAAATGCTTCGCGGCCGGCGGCATTTGACGGGCGTGCCCGTCTCGGTAAAGGATATTTTCACCGCGCGCGGGTTTTGCGCGACCGCGGGCAGCCCGATTCTCGAAGGCTACCGTCCGCCGTACGACGCGACGGTCGTGGCGCGCACGCGCGCGGCGGGCAACTTCGTAGTCGGCAAAACGAACCTGGACGAATTCGCGATGGGCAGCTCGACCGAAACTTCGGCGTACGGCGCGTGCCGCAACCCGTGGGACTTGGGCCGCGTCCCTGGCGGCTCTTCCGGGGGGGGGGCGGCAAGCGTGGCCGCGTGCCAGGCCGCGATCGGATGGGGGACGGATACGGGCGGAAGCGTGCGCCAGCCGGCGGCGCTGTGCGGCGTCGTGGGGTACAAGCCCACTTACGGGCTTTTGTCGCGGTTCGGGCTTATCGCGTACGCGTCGTCGCTGGACTCGCCCAGCATCTTTGCAAAATGCGCGCTGGACGTCGCGCTTTTGCTCAACGCGGTGTGTTATCCCGATGCGCTCGATTCGACGTGCAGCGTCCCTTCGCCGGTACCGGATTTCGTGGCGGAAAGCGATCCGGTGTATGCGAAAAAACCGCGCATCGGTGTAATAAAGGAATTGACCGATACGAAGCTTCTGCATTCCGGCGTCGCGGTGCAATTATGGAGCGCAATCGAGCGCATGAAATCCGCCGGTGCGGAAATAACGGAAATTTCCTTTCCGATGTGGGACATAACGCTGCCTGCGTATTACATAATGACAACCGCGGAATGCTCCAGCAACCTCGCGCGGTTCGACGGCGTGCGCTACGGCCCGGACGGCCACACCGACAAAGGGCTGATGGCGATGTATCTTTCGCGCAGGGGGGGGGAGCGCGGCTTCGGCGAGGAAACCAAGCGGCGAATCCTGCTGGGCACATACGTGTTATCCGCGGGATACCACGACGCGTACTACAACAAGGCGCGCGCGCTGCGCAGAGCGATAACCGCGGAGGTGGCGCGGCTGTGCGGCGAGTACGATGCTTTGGTGTGTCCTACTACGCTTGACCCGGCATTTCAAATTGGCGAGCGAATGGAAGACCCGGTTCAAATGTACATGTCCGATATCGCGACGGTTATCGCCAACCTCGCGGGAACCTGCGCCATCAGCCTGCCTTGCGGTTTAGTACCCGCCAAAAGATCCATAATGGCTCGCGAAGATCCGCTTAGCAAAGATGCCATTGCTATCGGAGTCACGCCGGAGCTGCAAAACCTCTGCCGAAACGACAAGGGCGAAATCGAGCTCCCCGTCGGATTCCAGATGATCGGCGCGCGCTACCGGGACGCGAAGCTTCTATCGCTCGCGCGCTGGTTCGAGGAGACGACGGGCTATGGATACAAAATCCCGCCGATTGCGCTAAAAATGCTGGCCACTTGATATCACTCTTTACCTTCATTCTGTTTTAAAAGGGTCAGGCGATGTTCAGAAAGATTGAGGATTTTGCAGGCACTTGGGCTTTCGAGTCCGGCACGACGAGCAAGCTTTTCGAGAATCTAACGGACGACAAACTGGGCGTTCCGATCGCGGACGGTTTCATGACGCTGGGCGACCTCGCGTACCACCTGGCGATGGTCATTCCGGTCATCGGCGCGCAGACGGGACTTGATTTCCCCGATGCTCCCACCACCGACCAGCCGCCCACTCCGACCTCCGCGCAGGAAATCCGCGACGCATATAACAGATACGCCGCGGACTTTGCCGAGCAGGTCAAGGCCAAGTGGACGGACGCCGACCTTGACAAAACCGACAAGGTCTTCGGCTATGATTGGAAGAAGGGCTTCACGCTCGACATTTTAATCTCTCACCAGGCGCACCATCGCGGCCAGATGACGGTATTGATGCGCCAGGCGGGAATCCCCATCTGCGGCATCTACGGCCCGACGAAAGAGGAAATGGCGCAGTACGGCGCCGGCGCGCATTAGAAATTGCTTGGTTTTTAGCGGCCCCGCGCCGATTGTAAATCCAAAACCGATCCGCTAGAATGCGCGGCCCGCGCTGCTCATCCACGCGGCGTTTTGCAAGGAGAAAATCATGTTTCGCCGCATCGAGGATTTTTTGAAAGTCTGGACGGAGGAAAGCGCCAATACCTGCAAGATATTCGCCGCGCTCACGGACGAATCGCTGGGTCAGGCCGTGGCGGATGGCCATCGCACGCTCGGCCGGATGGCGTGGCACATCACGCTGACGCTGGGCGAAATGATCGCGCGCACAGGGCTTCAAGTTGACGCGCCGCCCGAAGACGCGCCCGTCCCGGCCGCTTCCGAGGAGATATTCCGCGCGTATTCGTCTGCGTCCGACGCGATCGCCAAAGCTGTTCAATCCGAGTGGACGGACGAAACGCTGGACGTCGAGGACGACATGTACGGCGAAACGTGGAAGCGCGGATTCACGCTGTTCGTGCTGGTGACGCACGAGGTGCATCACCGCGGCCAGATGACCGTGCTGATGCGCCAGGCCGGGCTGCCGGTGCCAGGAGTGTACGGCCCGTCGAAAGAGGAATGGGTCAACTACGGCGCCGACCCTCCAGAGGTTTAGATTGCCGAATCCGCCTTCCTGAAGGCGGAAAAGACCACCGCGATCGAACAATTTCACCGTTTGCCAGTCATGCTGGGCGGGTGAAAGAAATGGCGATTAGCGAACGTGAACTGTTCTTTCAAGAGCGCGAGCTCGACCTTATTGCCGAAAGGCTGGAGCGTGGCGAGCTGACCGCTTCAGAATTGTTCGAATTCAAGCGCAAGTACGGCGACGCTTTGGATGCCGCAATAAATCGGCGGGTGGACGATAAACTCCGCGCAAGGCTTGCGGCCGCGGCCGCCTTGGACGAGGCGGAGATCAGTATCAATCGCCGCGGACTTTCTTTTCGGCTTCCGGAGGCAGCTGGGACGGCCGCCAAAGCGGCGCTGACGGCCGCGCTTGCGGCGACCGCGGGTTTACTGTTGTATATGGCTTTCGTTGACGGCGCGATCGCAATAGCGCGGTATTTCAGCGGCCGGGCGTTTTAGCCGGAGCCGGATTCAAAGGCACTCATTTTTCACAAACTCGCGAAAACGCGCGGCTTTCTTGGTCAGCGGCTCGCGCATCGCGGGATTTTGCGCGCGCTCGCGGTACAAAGCTTTGATTTTCAAGGTGGTCGAATGAACGTACTGATCGTTTTTGCGCATCCGGAGCCGAAAAGCTTCAGCGGCGCGCTTGCGGATCTCGCGGTCGAAACGCTGTCCGCGTCGGGACATTCCGTCCGGCGCTCCGACCTGTACCGGAGCGGATTCCAGCCTTGCGCGGGCGCGGCGGATTTCAAGTCGCGGATGAATCCGGATTACCTGCAGGTTTTCTTCGAGCAGGGGCACGCGTCCAAGACAGGGACGCACGCGCCGGATGTCGCGGCCGAGCAGGAGAAACTGGCCTGGGCGGATTTGGTTATATTCCATTCGCCGCTTTGGTGGTTTTCGGTGCCGGCGATACTGAAGGGATGGTTCGACCGGGTGCTGGCCGTCGGCTGGGCGTATGACTTCGGGGTCTGGTACGACACGGGACTGATGAAAGGAAAGAAGGCGATGCTCGCGCTTACGACGGGCGGGCCCGAGACGATTTACTCGCCGCGCGGCCTCAACGGCGACATAAACGTGATCCTCTGGCCGATAGTCCACGGGACGCTGCAGTTCTGCGGATTCGACGTGCTGGAGCCGTTCGTCGCGTTCGGCGCGATGCTCGCGCCGGAAGAAGCGCGCGCGCGGTATCTTGCCGCGTACAGGGAGCGGCTGCTGAAAATCGAGAGTGCGCCGGCGATCCCGCGCAATCCGTTGTCGGACTACGATGAAAAATTCGAGCTGCTGCCGGGAAGGGAACGGATCGCTCCGTGGTAGGCGGCAATTTATTGGATATAATTCGACCGTAATCCTATGTCGGGGTATAATCATCGCGGGATTTCGCAACATGCGACTAGGAGCGCTTGACGGTGTCCCGGAGGTGCATCGTATGGCCAAAGTCGGTTCAACTGGCACCCTGCCCAAGACTGGGCGCAATTCGTCCGCGCGCAATCGGGACGGCGCGGGGCATAAACCGTCTGTTCACATAATCGAGCGCATAGAAGGCGACGAGGGGACGGTTGTTTTTTCACCGCCTCTCGAAGCGAAAGTGGAGTGGGATGGGAAATTTTACAAGGCATCGGCACTGGACGGAGACGTTGTAACTTTCGACAAGCTGCCGGAGGTGGCCGAGGAGGAATTGGAGGTTGTAATTTGCATGTCTTTCTTCCGATTCCGAAATTTGCCAGACGAAAGACTGGATGGAAGAGCTCGAAGAATCAGGGACAAGCTTGTAGCGGCTGCATCGGTTCCTGATTGATTCTCGGAGGGTGAATTGGGCGGGTGGAGTAGGGACGAAGTTATTTCGGCATTGTGCAGGAAGGGATTCTCAAGAGAAAATGCATCCAGGCATATTTAGCTTTCGTTTGTAAATGCAGAGCAGGAGATGACCGGCGTGTTTACGGTTTTCAGCAGGAGTTACGATGAGTTCGGGCCGGACATGCTTGCCAAAATAGCCCGTCAGATCGGCCTGAATTCGGCGGAGTTAAGAAATCTGATAGACTGCAAGTTATACTTTGATGATTACTCGGAATTGCTCCGAAGCCGCGGGTTGATCGAATGAAACCCATCTCCATCGTAATGACGACGCTCGCCGACAGGGACGCGGCGCGTGAGCTTGTCGAAGCGCTGCACGAGCGCGGCGTGATCGCATGCGGCCACGTCCTGCCGCCGGGCGAGTCCTTCTTCCGCTGGGACGGCGACAAATCGTGGGAGACGGAAGTGACGGTGCTGCTCAAGACGCGCGCGGACTGCGCGGCGCGCCTCGTCGCTGCGGTAACCGAGCTGCATCCCTACGTCGTCCCCGAAATCCTCGCGTTCGCGGTCGCCGCGAGCGACGGATACGCCGACTGGGTGGAATCCGAAGTCAAAGATTAGCCCGCGTAGCGCGATTTTAAGGCCGCGCCGGGCCGGAACTCCTATAGCGGAACCGCGTTGCCGCATGGCAATCGCTGTGGTATATTCCTGCCGCCTTCAAGGGGGTAGGTTTCGGTTTTGTCCGGCCGCGATTGTTATCTTGCGCTTCTCTGGCACATGCACCAGCCGCTGTACAAGTCGGCGGCCACGGGCGACTATCTTCTTCCGTGGGTGCGGCTGCACGCGACGAAAGGCTATCTCGACATCGCGACGATGGCTTTGAAATTCCCCGATGTCGGCCATACCATCAATCTTGTACCGTCGCTTTTGTTGCAGATACAGGATTACTTGAAGGGCGAGGTCACCGATCGTTTCCGCGTGCTTTCGATCAAACCCGCTTCCGAGCTTTCGCCGGAAGACAAGGCTTTCATCCTCCAGTATTTCTTCAGCATCAACTGGGACACCTCGATAAAACCCTGGCCGCGGTACTGGTCTCTTTTGCGTTTGCGCGGCCTTCACGTGCAGCCCGCGCAGATCGAGCATTCGATCGCGCGGTTCACCGAGCGCGATTTCCGCGACCTGCAGGTGCTGTTCAACCTGGCCTGGTGCGGATTCACCGCGCGCAAAGACCCCTCGATCGCGGCGCTCATAGAAAAAGGAAAAGACTTTTCCGAGGACGACAAGCAAGCGGTCGCGGAATTCCAGAATTCCTGTCTCGCAAAGTTACTCGATCTCTGGCGGGAAATCGGCAAGACTACGCGTACGGAACTTTCCACGACGCCGTTTTATCATCCGATCCTCCCGCTGCTCGCGGACTCGCGCAACGCGCGCAACCACGTCCCGCAGGCGACGCTTGACCGCATCGCGTTTGCGTATCCCGAGGACGCCGCGGAGCAGATTGGCCGCGGCATCTCTTTCATGACCCAGATATTGGGATACCACCCGCGCGGGATGTGGCCTTCGGAGGGCAGCGTCAGCCCCGACCTGGTCGCGATGTTCAAGGATGCGGGCGTGCGCTGGATCGCTACCGACCAGGCGATTCTCGAACGAAGCGAAATCGAGCCGGCGGACGCGCCGAAGCACCCATGCTGCCCGTACGAGCTGGACGGCGACGGCCGCGATCTCGCGATATTTTTCCGCAACACTTCGCTGTCGGACGCGATCGGCTTCCGCTACCACCGCAGGCCGGGCAAGGAATCCGCCGCCGAGTTTCTCGACGAGGTGCAAAAATCGCTCGGAGTTTGCGAGCACGATCACCCGCCCGTGATTCCGGTGATCCTCGACGGCGAAAATCCGTGGGAATATTACGCGGACGGCGGCGAGGAATTCCTCAATTGTCTTTTCGAAGCGCTTTCGGACGAATACGCCCCGGTCAAGCCGATTACTTTCAGCGGATACCTGGAGCGCTTCGGCGCGCCGCGGAAAATCAAAGAGCTTTATCCGGGAAGCTGGATACGCCACGATTTCTCTATCTGGATAGGCGACCCGGAAAAGGACAAGGCCTGGCAGCTTCTTGCCGAAACGCGGAAATTCGCCGAAAAGTTCCTTGCGGACAATCCCGATATTTCCGATGAAACGCGGCTTGAAATAAAGGAACACATTTTCGCGGCGGAAGGCAGCGATTGGTTCTGGTGGTACGGAGATCCGTTCAACACGGAGTACGACTCTGTTTTCGATTTGCTGTTCCGCCAGCATCTGGTTAAAATATACGAGCTGCTCGACCAACGCGCCCCGGTGGATCTGCTCATCCCGATTTGCGAGAAGGCGCGGTTCGAGCCCGACCGCCAGCCCGCCGACGTCGTCGAGCCCATTCTCGACGGAAAGGTCAGCTCGTATTTCGAGTGGGTGGATGCCGGCCTTTACAGGCCGCGCATCAGCGGAACCGTCATGGCGCGCGACGAGGCGCCGAAGTTCGAGGCGCTTTACTGGGGCTACGACGGCGAGCGGCTGTTCATCCGCGCGGACATTGCGGACAAATCGCTTTTCAATTCCGGCCACAAGCTCGTGCTCCGGTTTTACCATCCGCCCGACCGCACCATCGTCGTCCCGCTCGACCGCGGCCGCCGCGACTATTTTTTCATCCGGCCGCAGGACGAGGAGAGCTGCGAGTTCATCATCGAAAACGAAGGCGCCGTCGAGGACGTAATCGAAGTCGCGATCCCGTTCGCGCAACTCGGCGCCCGCCCCGGCGAGATCGTCAACTTCGCGGCGTACATCGCGCGGGACCAGGAATACATCGAGCGCTGCCCGTTCGACGGAACGATCAACCTGACCTGCCCGGCACCCGACTTCCGCACGCAGATGTGGAAGGTC
>JABRWB010000095.1 GCA_039961635.1 bacterium | reverse complement strand
TGCGGATTGCGAATCAGTTCCCGCCCGCCCCGTACCCGCCCAGAATCAACGGAATCGGGCAAAGCCCCCGGAAAAACGAAAAAAGCAAAATGAAATAGCGGCTTACTTTTGCCGAATGGCTGAAATCAAATCCTCGGTCGAAATCCCGGCCAAACGCATTATCCATTTGAGCGTGCCCCTGTCTACTTCTTTGTGATCGGGACCGAAATCGTGTAAATCGAATCCGACTTCACAAGCGCAATATGACTACTGGATTGCCTCGCGGTATTCCAGCCGAATTTTGCCAGGGCTTTCACGAGTTCCCTGCCGGACACGACCGGCAGCTTCCCCATTTATACGGCGACCTCTAACTCGGTCAACTCAACAGTTTCAGGTATTCCCATTTCGCGGCGCACTTCGAGGCAAAGCTTGATTGCGTCTTCTATGTTGGCGATTGCCTCTTCGCGCGTCTTGCCTTGCGAGATGCAGCCGGGAATCGCGGGACACTCGACGACCAGCCAGCCGTCCTCGCCTGGATAAATTACGATCGGAAGTTTTATCTTATCGAGGATATTATACCCTTAATCCTGAACGTACTTTCCCCTCACCCACACTCCCGCGATCTTCGCCTCCCCAGGCGCGTTTTCGATTATCGGCTCGATGGATTCGAGGACTGTGAACGTCGCGTCGTATCCCGCCGCGATTTTGCCTTTCGTTTTTTCCTCTTTCGCAAGGAACGCGCAGCTTTCCGTGTGCAGCCGCACCGCGGTTTCGAAGTCCACGCGCTCTCTCTCGTTCGGATGGTGGATCATCGCGGCCAGCGCCGCGGGCGGGTCTATCGGCGTGATGTAGCTGTCGCTGCCCGCGGAGATGTGCATTCCCTTTTTCACCATCGAGCCGTAGCGGTGCAGCAGCTCCCAGCGCTTGGCCCCAAGCGCCCATTCGTACTTGCCGCCGCGCGCGCCCCAAGCGGCCATGAACGCGGGCTGCACCCCCGCGCATATTCCGAGCCGAGCCGCGCGCGCGATCTGGTCGTCGCGGGCGACTATGAAGTGATCCAGTCGCGGACGGTGCTTTTCGATCTTGTATTCGGAGGCGAGCGATTCGAGCACGGAAAGGCACTGGTCGATTCCGCGGTCGCCTATGACATGCACGCAGGGCTGCAGGTTTCGGCTGAACGCGCGCGCGAAAAAGTCGCGCACATCCATGTCGCTCTTGAAAAGCGTGCCCTTTCCCGGGAAAACCGCGTACGGCTCGTTAAGCGCCGCGGTGAAGCTGCCGATCGCGCCGTCTATAAGCTCGCATCCGCCGATGCGCGGCAAGCCGAGTTCGCAGACGAGATCGAAATCGAGCGTGCGCGGATACAGCGTGAGGTCGAGCGGGCAGGTTTTGGCGTATTCAAGCATCAGCTCGAATTCGCGCCTGCGGTTGTGGCCGTATCCTTCCAGGCAGTGGATTCCCGCGCATCCGCGCTCCGCCGCGCGCGCGATCGCGATGTCCATGCCGCGCAGCTTTTCCTCGTCCGTTACCGTATCGTGCACGCTGTCCACGAGATTTTCGTACGCCGCGTCGCGCACGACGCCGGTGACTTTGCCATCCTTGTCAAGCTCAACACCTTCCGTTCCGGCGCGAACCGGCATCATCGCAAGCCCGGCGGAATTGAAAAGCGCGCTGTGGCCTTCTATGCTTTTGAGCATCAGCGGAATGTCGCCTACGAGCGAGTCGAGATGCTTCGCGTTCACCGCGGCGCGGTCGGGGAACGCGGACAAATCCAATCCGAGAAACTTGTTCAGCCTGCCCTTTTCGGGTTTCGAATCGAGAATCGCGCGGTCGAGCTCTTCGAGGGTCGCAATACCGCGCACCGACGGTGTAATCATCTGTACCGCGGTGCCGATTAAATGCACATGGCTGTCTATTAATCCGGGCAGTACCGTTTTGCCGCGAAGGTCGTGCACCGCCGCGCCAGCAGGGACGTCCGGCTTTCTGTCAGAAAGCTTCTTTATCGAGCGGATGACGCCGCCCTCGGCGCGGATCGCCCACTCGCCCTTCTCGAATCCGAAAAGGTCGTCGGAAAGAAATATCGAAACCTCTGGCATCGCGATGATTATGACACCTGTTTGTTTAAGCGGCCAAAGTGGTAAAATAATCCCGCCATTCCGGCGAATCTTTCACTCAAGGAGGCGATGCACGATGAAAACTGCCAAAGGACTTGCGGGCCTCCGGGGCGCGGGCGGCTAGTTCCCGCGCGCAATCCATCCGCGCCCCGGCGGGCGCTTTCCGTATGCAGACTTGCACTCGCGCCGCGGCGCGCGCGGGCCGCCCGGCGCGAATCGTTCTATTGGAAAAGGGATGGATAGCGAAACTTTTGTAGGAACAGTCAGGAGCATTCTCGGAAACGTGGTTTACGCCGGCCTCGGCGAAGGCGCGGACGCGCGGGAAGTCGCGTGCAGAGTGCGCGGCAGGCTGAAGCTTGAGCGCAGCGAGAATCGTACGCTCGTCGCGGTGGGCGACCGCGTGCGCGTACGCGTCGGCGCGGACGGCGCAGGCATTGTCGAGGAGGTGCTGGAGCGGCGGACGCTGCTGGCACGCAAATGGGTGATGAACGCAGAGCGCCTGGATCCGGTAGTCGCGAACGCGGATTTGCTGTGCATCGTCGTCTCGGTCAATCCGGTGGTCAAACCGGGAATCGTGGACAGGTATCTTGTCGCGGGAATCGCGGGCGGGCTTTCGCCTGTGATCGTACTCAATAAAATTGACCTGCCGGAAGCCTCGCGCCAGTGCGTAAAGCTTGATGTTTACCGCTCGCTCGGTTATCGAGTTATCGAGACAAGCGCGAAGAGCGGCGTGGGACTGGACGCGCTCGAATCCGAAATCATTGGAAAGACCGCCGCGTTCTGCGGACATTCGGGCGTGGGCAAGTCGAGCATTTTGAACCGAATTTTCGACTTCGGGCTGAAGGTGGGCGACGTCGCGGGCAAGACGCTGAAAGGGAGGCATACTACGACGCATGTGAAAATGCTGGCCAATCCCGCGGGCGGGTGGGTGATTGACACGCCGGGCATCCGCAGCTTCGGCGTCGCCGGCGTGCACAGCGAAGACTTAATTCAGCTATTCCCGGAGCTTTATCCGCTCACGCACAAATGCGAGTTTCGCGACTGCACGCATGCGGCAGGCCAGAAGGGATGCGCGATTGCCGAAGCGGTCGCGCGCGGCGAGGTCACTGCCTCGCGGCTTGAAAGCTGGGCGAAGCTTCGCGACGAGCTAGCCGCCGCAGAGGTGTGGTAAAGCTCAATCCCCCTTCTCGATTCTGTAGGAGTCCGAATCGAAATGCTGTGTCGAGAACTCGAATATTTCGCTGTCTTCGATTCCGGTGAACCGGTGCACCAATCCCGGCGGCAGATGAAGCGAGTCGCCGGCCTTCATTTCTAGCACCTCCTCGCGCCCGTCGGGATGCCATAGCTCCATCTTGAGCCGTCCGCTTTGGACATAAAACGTTTCCGTCTTTAGTTTGTGGAAGTGGATGCTGCAGCGCTTGCCGGCCTTCAGCACCAATTTCTTTCCGCAATACAACTCGTCGTTGTGTATCCAGTACTCCCCCCCCCATCCTTTCGGGACATACTTGATGTCGTTGAGCATAACATTTCCACCTTGCCACCCAAAATCACCACTAAGCAATCACATCGCGTCGAAAGCTACTGTGCCGCCCTCCCCTTGCATTTTGCGATGTGCTCTTCAACCATCGCCTTGTTTTCCGCGGGCACGTCCATTGTCGCGACCTTCGTCCACATCGCAAGCGCGTCCATCCAGCGCTCCTGGCCCTCCAGCGTGAACGCCCAGTTGCCGTACAGCTCGACCGTTTTGAGACCCAGCTTTTCCGCCTCCGCGTAGTCGGCCGCGCTTGCGTCGAAATCGCCCAAATAGTAAAGAGATATCCCGCGAAGGTGCCGTACTTCGGCGGCGTCCGGATCTGAATCGCCGCGTGGCGGAATCGAAACCCCCTTGTCGCAAACCGCCAGCGCCGCGTTGTACCGCCTGAACGATAGATAGTCCTCCGCCAGCAAAGCCAGCACCGCGGGATTGCCGCTTCCCAAAAAAAACGCCTGCTCTTCCCACTTCAACGCCTCCGGGGATGGCCCCGGCGCCCTCTTGATCAACGCCAGCCGCTCGCTCGCCGCGATCAGCCCCGCGCGCGCGAAGCCGCGCGCTTTTTCGTCCGGAGAAGCCAGCAAAACGGTGAAAAGCGAAGCGGCCTGTTCGTAACTGGCCGCAGCGAGGGAGGGCTGGTTCTGGCGCTCGCGATAGCCGCCCAACCGCATGTGCGCCTCCACGTTCGTCCAGTCCGCCGCAAGAAGCGCCATCAAAGCAAGCTCTTCGTCCTCGACGCCTGCGGCAGTCGCGGCAGCACGCTCTCCGCCGCCCGTCGCCTGCTGGCAATTCCCATTTGCGGCAATCAAAATCAAGAACGAAGCGCCGGCGAACAAAGCCAAGAACGCCTTACTGGAAAATTTGCGCATTTCCATCATCTCCGATTACGCGAAAAAAAACGCGGTCCGGAAATAGAATACTCCGGACCGCACAATTGTACCCTTTCGGAATCAGTCCCCGGGCTAGTCTTTCTGCGGCAAAGCCTTGCCGATTTCCGGCAGTCTTTTTACCAGCTCCTTCATGTCAATCCCCGTGACTGCCTCCAGTACGACCGGAAGTTGCGCCACGATGTCGGTCACGTCCTTCGTGATGCGGCTTGCTCCGCTGCCGCCGTCGCCGTTCGAGATCATCACGATCTTGTCCACCTTGGATAACGGCGCGCTTATCGCGGACGCGATTTCCGGGAACTTCTCGACGAAGAGCGAGATTATCGCGGCCTCGTTGTACTTCTTCCAAGCTTCGGCCTTTTGCTCCATCGCACGGGCTTCGGCCAAACCCTGCTCCTGGATAACCTCCGCCTGGGACAAACCCTTGGCTTTGATTGCCGAGCCCTCCGCATCGCCTTGGGCCTTGACAACGTCGGCGGCGGCGAAGCCTCGCGCCTTTTCCGCGTCCGCGGCGCCCTTCGCGACCTGCGTCAGCTTGTATTGCTCCGCGTCCGCGAGCTGTTGAATGCGGTACTTCTCCGCCTCGGCGGGCTTATACACGGTGGACTCAAGTTCTTTCTGTTTGCGCTCGATTTCCAAATTCTGAACCTCGATGCGCTTTGTTTTTTCCACAATTTCGATCTGGACTTCCTGCTCGCGAACTTTCTGCATGGATGTATTTTTCTGCAGGTCGTATGCGAGGTCGGCCTCGGCCTTCTTCAAGTTGGTCGCCTGGGTGAACTGTGCAACGTTTATTTCGTAATCCCGCGTCGCTTCTGCAACCTTGGTTTGCGCCGCGAGTTTGGCGGTTTCACCTTCCTGCTGAGCAATGGCGCTGCGAATGGTTGCGTCACGTTGAGCCTCGGCGATCGCGATGTTCGCATCCCTCGTCGCTTCGGCCTCGCCGACCTGCGCGTCGCGCTTGACCTGCGCGGTGCGCGCTTTGCCAAGCGAATCCAGATAGCCCACGTTGTCGCGGACATCGCGGATCGTGAAGCTGATGATCCCCAGCCCCATGTGGTTCATGTCGGTCGCCGCGACTTCGGCAACCTTCTGGGCGAATGCGTCGCGGTTCGAGTAAACGTCCTCCACGGAAAGCGTACCCATAATCGCGCGCATGTGGCCTTCAAGTGTCTGCTGCGCGATGCGCTGGATTTCGTTTATCCCTTTCGACAGGAATTGTTCCGCCGCGGTGCCGACAGAAATGTCGTCGCTCTTGATTTTAATCTGCGCGATGCCGTCAACCAGAATCGGAACACCCAGTTTGGTGTAAACCTCCGGCGTGCGGACGTCGATGGTCATGATTTCCAGGCTCATCACGTCCACTTTCTCGATAATCGGCCAAACGAAAACGCCGCCGCCTTTGACTACGCGGAAGCCGCGCTGGATCATCTTTCCGTCCGGCGTACGCACGCGGTGCCTGCGGCCGCTGACAACCAGCACCTGGTTCGGGCCGACCTTGACGTAGCGGCTGGCCCAGATCCAGAGGATGATCAGCAACAATATGAACAGGCCGCCGATCACGGAAAACAGCGCCTTGGACAAACCCGCGAAAAAGCTGCTTTGAAGAACGGCCAGCTCGCTAAGATGGAATAATGCGTTGCTCATTGGTCCTCCTTTGCTCCTTACCCCTTGGAGATTTACTCTATGGACGGAAAAACGCGGCTTTCGCGCGCATCGGGAAGCCTGCTACGGATTATCCTCCGTCCGAAGATTCAGATGAAGAGCCTTGTCGAAGTCCACGACTTCGAAAACGCCGTCCTTGATGCTGACTATCCACACCTTGTCGCCCTGCGCGAAGGCGTCCGCCGCGTCGAGCGGTCTTGCCGGCTCGGTGCGCGTCGCGCTGCCCGCGTGGAATGTGATTTGACCCATCGTCGCGCCGTCCATCGGCACCTCAACGACGGCTTCGGTGCCTATCGCTTCGTTCAGGCTGTACTCGGACGATGCCTGCGTAACCTCGAAGAATTTGTTTAGAGTCGCAATCACTATCGCCGCGGCTACGAATCCGACCAAAAGAGAAAGCAATCCGCCGACGAACGCGCCGGGTATGCCCGCAACTTCCGGAATTCCAATCGCGCGCAGCGCGATGCCCATCCCGCCGAATCCCGCGAGGAACGTTGCGATCGCCATAGGCGAGTACGGCCCGATATGGATGTCGGAAGTTCCCGTTGCGGCCTGACCGTGAGTTGGATGTATGCCCGGCGAATGCGAAGTTATATCGCTGTCCAGCGCAGCATCTAAATCCACGTCCCCTACGCCACCTCCGACATCGACCGCATGGCCCCCGCCAAAGTCCAATCCGTGCATTACACCGCCAAGAAGCAGCATCACGAACTGGATGACGACATAGCCGCCGCCCAGTATCATGCAGGCCCAGTACAGAGTGGCGAACCACTCGAATCCGCCTGCAGCTCCACCGTTCATTTCCTTATCCTTTTCCCCTTGAAATCCGGGAAGGGATTCATCCCGGAGCACAATCACACTCATGCGATTGTACATCACTCCGGCCCCGATGACAACCATCAAAGGCGAAAAATCCGGCCGGATACGCCCTTCCAAATGGTGGATTGCCGTTTGCCCCCGCGCGTTCCATTTTGAGGGGCGCACGGGAGCGATTTTTACCCGCCGTGCGGGTGGCAGCGGTCGTAAATCCGCCTGCCTTCCTCGATGTTGTACCGCGTGTAGTGAACGACCGTGCGCAGGCTTGCATGGCCAAGCAGCTCCTGGACGATGCGAAGGTCGGCGCCGCGCTCCAGCATGTGCATCGCGCATGAATGGCGAAGCGTATGCGGGCTTACCTTGCGCTGGATTCCCGCCTTCGTCGCATAATCCCTTATCAGGCGGTAAACCTGAATGCGCGATAGCGGCCCGCGCCTGCCCAGCCACAATTCTTTGAACTCGCCCGCGGGATCGAACACCGGACGCACGTCCGAAAGGTAGCGCGATACGCGGCTGACCGCGCGCGCACCGAACAGCACCGTTCGCATTTTGCGCCCTTTGCCGGTAACCGACGCCTGGAAAATGTCCGGGTGGATGTCCGAAAGTTTCATCCCGCACAGCTCGCTCACCCGCATCCCGGACGCGTACAGCAGCTCCATTATCGCCCGGTCGCGGATTCCCTGTGGCTTCTCCGGATCGGGCGCATCCAGAAGATCCAGAACCTCGCGGTAAGGGAGGGCTTCGGGCAACGGAAAAGTCCTCGGCAGCCGGAAGCTGCGCGGAAGCGGCCAATCGGATATCAGCTTTTCAGCCTCCAGGAACCGGAGGAGCTTTTTAACGGCGGACAGTTTTCGAGCTATCGTCGCGTTGGCCGAGTCCGCTAGCGACAGCTTCTCCCGGAATTTGATGATCGCCTCGTACGAGATATCTTCGGGGGAAGACAGCCTTGATTCTGAAATGAAATCCGCAATGTCGCGCATGTACGCCTCCGCAGTGTTGGGGCTCGCCCCTTCCTCGATCAGAAGATACTGACCGAAGCGGTCGGCGAGCGCGTCCAGGTCGTTGGCGGACAGCGTGGCCACAATTAAAGTATAACGCGCAAAACGAATCACAAACAGCCGTTTGACACGGGACGTCGAACGGACTACCGTATTGGTCGAAAGCAGCGTGCCCTTGCAAGGAGAATGGAATGCGTACCCTTCGTTTGATCCGTTCGGTCATCGCAATCAATGCGATATTGGCGCTTTTTGCGCTTCAATTTGCAGGAATCGCGTTTGCCGCGCTACCCGCGCTAGAATACGAGATGGTTCCCGCGTCCTGGCGCGTCCTCGGCCCGTTTGAGACCGGGTCCCGGGAGAGCGGAACCGACCCGACGTGGCTGGCGGACGGCTCGCACCTGGATGTATCCGAGGCGCCGCCGGACTTCGCCAAGACCTATCCGAGCGTGCTCGCCGCGGGCGGCCAGGCCGGGTGGACGGGCGATATCGCGACTGGCGAAGGCGGAAAGCTTTCTATAACGCTGGACCTGCCCGACGACGGCTGGGAAATGCGGATGGACGAGTGGGGGCATGCCGGGATCGCGTGGCGCGGGTACGCGTACGCGGATGTGACCGCGCCGCGCGCGTGCCGCGCCGTCGCTCTGGCGAACGGCGTAGGCGGATTCGCAATCAACGGGCGCAGCTACCAGGGCGATCCGTACGGAAGCAGTCGCTGGCTCCAGCCGGTCGTGTTGGACGAAGGCGTGAACCGGATATTGGTCGGGCTTTCGGGATATATGGGCGAGGAGGAAATCACCTTCAAGCTCCAGCCGCCGCCCGCGGAGCCATGCGGAGTGATCGAGAGCGACATTCTCGTTCCCGATCTGGTCAACTACACGACGTTCGAATACTACGCGGCGGGCGTGCCCGTCGTGAATTACACGGACGAATGGCAGACCGTCAGCATATCGCTTGGGCCGGTTGAAGGGCTGGGATATTTCCAACAATACGCGGATTCAACAAATATTCCGCCGCTCGGCGTTCTGAAAATCCCGATGCAGGCAAAGATGCAGGATTCAATGCTGGGCTATCGCTGGAAGGGAAGCGAGGTCGAAGCGCCGCTTGAATTAAGCGGCGAAGGCTGGTCGAAAACGTACTCGGTCAAGTTCCGGGTGCGCCGGCCGAACGAGGCTTTCAGAACCACGTACAACGCGCGCGTGGATTTTTCCGCGCAGAAGCTTTCGGTGCTGCCGCCTTTGAATTTCGATCCCGAAAAGAAGTACGCGCTGATATTTTCGACGCACGGCGCGGGCGTGGACAGCGACAGCCAAGTTGGCGCGTATTCGCAAAAGGACTGGGCGTACGTGATGGCGCCTACCAACCGGCGCGAATTCGGATTCGACTGGCAGGACTGGGGCAGGCTGGACGCGATGGAGTCGCTCGCATGGGCTTTCCGCAATTTCAACATAGACGAAGATCGCGTTATTCTCACGGGTCATTCGATGGGCGGGCATGGATGCTGGCACATCGGATGCACCCAGCCGGATCTTTTCGCGGCGATGGTGCCTAGCGCCGGGTGGGCGTCGTTCCAGCTTTACACGCCTTACACGATGCGCTCAAGCGAGATATTCGGGCCGCCGGAAGTGCTGAATATACTTGACAAATGCAACGCGCCGGATCGCACCGAGCTGCTTCTGGCGAACCTGATGAATGTGCCGGTTATGGCGGTGCACGGAGGCGCGGACGACAACGTGCCCGCGACACACGCGCGGCTGCTCGTAGGCGAGCTGCAGAAGATGGGCTACGACGCGAAACTTTGGGAAGTACCGGGGGAAGGCCATTGGTGGGACTCGTCGCCCGACACGCCGGGCGCGGACTGCGTGGACGCGCCGGAGATAACGGAGTTTATGAAGGATAAGAAGCGCGATTGGACAGATGAAGTGGTGTTCGCAGGCTACGATATGGCGAATTCAAATGGAAGTTATTGGATTCACGTATTGGGGCAGGAGAAATATGGAGATCAAACGCGTGTGAAGGCCAAATACATTTATAGCAGGGAAAGTATCACTTTTGACGTCAACGGAAATGTGATTTGGCACAAACCCTTTGGAGCAACAATAGAGACCAGCAATGTTTCGGCGCTTAGGCTGGACATTCCCGAAAACAGCCGACGTTGGCCATTCAAGCTCTTCATCGACGGGCAGAAACTTGCTGCAGACGCGCAATCTGAAACTGCCATTGCTGTCAAGGAAAATGGCACTTGGAGAATCGCACCCGACTACAAGCTGCTTCCAAAGTACGCGGAGCGATCCGGCCCGATCAAGCGCGCTTACATGCGCCCGTTTATCGTTGTCGATCTTTCGAACGGAACCAGGCCGAGGTCGCTTGAGCTGTGCCGCAACACCGCGATCCGGTGGTGGTACCGCGGCAACGGCTACGCGCCGGTGAAATACTGGAGCGAGCTGTCCGAAGCCGACAAAAAGCGAAACCTGATTCTTGTCGGCACCTGGGACGATGTTCCGGAAGATTTGAAGGCGGCACTTCCATTCAATTACGATGAGCATGGAGTCCGGCTTGGCGATAAGTTTATTTCCGGCGACGGACTGGCGGTCGAAATGGTCTATCCAAGCCCTTACGGCGATTACAATTTGATTCTCGTCAACATCGCCGCGGATGAAGACGCGCTGGCGGTCTGCTCCGCGCTTACGCCGCTGTATTCCGGCAGTTCGCTGCCCGATTTTCTCGTGGCCGACCGCGCGGGCATCGCCCGGCACGGCCTAGCGGGGGCCAAAGCGCTAGGATTTTTCGATGCAGACTGGAATTACGACGACAGCCTGATGTACGCGGATACTTTTAAGGCGGGAAAATATCCGGATTAGCTCGCCTCTCGTGAAAAACAGGCAAAGCGGTACGAAAAATACTGTATTCATTGCGCCGGGACTATAATTTCCGCGGGCTGTTTGCAGCTTGCGCGGCCGCGATTCGGGCCGCAATCCCGGCAAGCCGCGCCTCATAGGCCCGGCGGCCAGTTTACCGAATGGACAGAGACGGCTTCAAACGGGCTACGAAACGGGGCGCGGCGGTCGGCGCGCTCCTCTTTGTCGTGTTCGGAATCCCTCTTACACTGCTCTACGGAGCGTACGGCGGCTACCGATTTTTCGCGCGCCTAGGAATGGACTACAACTCCGAGCTTTGGGGCAAAATCGGCTGGTTCATCGGGGGAGCGATCGGCACGATGGCCTTCTTCTGTATTTTCATCGCGTTCTGCGCTTCGATGGCGGGCGCGGCGTATTATCTAAAGCACCGAAGCGGGCAAAAGGGGCGCGAGGAATGATGCGCTTCCCTATCGCCTTGTTGATATTGCTGCTTTCAGCAGGCGCCGCGGCCGCGCAATCCTCTGACGATCCCAAAACCGAACCTGCAAAAACGCAGCCGTCCTATGTCACGGGCGACATGACCGGCGGGCAAGGCTGCGCGCCGTGTCACATGGACACGAAGCTTTATCTGGAGCTGCCGGGCGGCGGACGGCGCTGGCTGTTCGTTGACAAAACCGAATTCGAGAAATCCGTTCACGGCGATCTGGGTTGCACGGCCTGCCACATCTCCATGAAGGGCGGCCATCACGGTAAAACGAAGGCGCCTCCCGGCTTCGAGCGGCTCGCGCAAAAGCGCCCCGGAGATCCGGAAGCCGCGGCCGCATGCGCGAGTTGCCACACCGCGGTAGCCGAGCAGTGGAGCGGCTCAATCCACGGAACCGACATCCTGGAGCGCGGCAATACTCTTGCCGCCGACTGCATCGACTGCCACGGCAACCATTACATTGTGAAGGTTGACGCACCCGATTCGCCCGTCAATCTGCACAATCAGCCTTTCACCTGCACCGAGTGCCATAGCGAAACCGCGATCGTGGACAAGTTCGGGCTGAAAAACCCCATGGAAAGCTACCAGGAGAGCTTCCACGGCAAGAAGCAGGAGCTTGGAAGCCTCGAGTCCGTCGCGGTCTGCTCGTCCTGCCACGGCGTGCACGACATCTACGCCAAAAACGACCCGCGCAGCCAGGTGAACGATCGAAATCTTTCGGGCACGTGCGGCAAATGCCATATCGGCGCGTCGTACGGATTCGCGCAGGCGTTCAGCCACAGGGAAGAGGAAAAGTCCTGGAAGCGGGTTTTGCTGATCGTTGAAAAAGTATACCTTTGGTTGATTCTCGCTTCGATGGGCGCGTTTTTGTTCCATATGCTTTTGGATTTCATCAGACATTTCATCTCGGGGAGGAGTCATGGCTAGCGAACCCGAGAGAAGGTCGCGGACCGACCGCAGAAAAGCCGAGAGGCGGGCTGCAAGTCGCGCGCTTGACGAGCGATACCGGGAGCTCGTGCGGGAATTGGGCAGACCCGGAAAGGTTAATCCGAAGCTCGAACATGCTCGTTTCGACGGCGATGGCCGGCTGGTCTGGTACAAGCGTTGGAATTACCACCACCGCTTGCAGCATTTCCTGCTCATGTTCGGATTCGGCGGGCTGGTACTGACAGGATGGCCGCTCAAATTCGCCGAGTCGCCCGCAAGCAAAGTTCTTATGTTCTTTATGGGCGGAGTCAAGGGAGCGGGAATACTTCACCGCTTCTGCGGCGTTCTGCTTATCGCCGTTTCAATTTACCATGTCGTCTTTCTCGCATACGAATTCTGGAAGGGCAAGCGATCGACGGAAATGCTTCCGAAGGGCCGCGACTTCAAAGACGTCTGGGACAACATGTTGTTCTTTATAGGATTGAAAAAACGACCCAAATTCGCCCGCTACAATTACATCGAGAAATTCGAATACTGGGCGGTCGTCTGGGGCAATTCAGTGATGATTCTGACCGGACTGGTTTTGTGGTTTCCGGTCTTCGCACAGCATTACCTTCCCGAGTGGACTTTTCCTGCGAGCGTCCTTTTGCATGACTACGAAGCGCTGTTGGCCGCGCTCGCGATCGTCATCTGGCACCTGTTCAACGTTCATCTCCACCCGGCGGTCTTTCCGCAAAATCCGGTGTGGCTGACCGGAATCGAGGACCGCGAATCCATGGAGCACCATCACGCGGACGAGCTGCACGAGCTTGAAACCGCCTGGCGCGCGTATCTGGCAAGCGGCGGTGTCGAAAACCGTGACCAGGCTGCACCTTCCAGCGGGCCGCAACAGGAGGCTGCTGATGAATAACCGGAACGCGATTGCAGCGGTTCTCATTTTGGCGGCGGCTTTGACTTTGTTCGGCTGCGTGAAAATCAAGGAAGAGGAGCGCTCGCTGTTTGTTACGCCGAAGCCCGAATTTTCGCCCAAACAAGTGGAAAAGAGGATTTTCGAATCTTCGAAGGCGCCTGTCCTCGCGGCGGCACATTTGGCGGAAGACGTTAACCTCTGTTGGACCTGTCACCCCAAAGGCGCGCTTCTGACCGAAGATCCTAACCTGATTTTCAGCCATCAGAAGCACTTCGCGCAAGGCATCGTCTGTCACACCTGCCATCGAAACGACGGCGCTCTCGTATATACGCCCGTCAAAGAAGACTGCATCGCCTGCCACGCCGACAGGAATATCCCTGTTTCGTGCAAGACCTGCCACAAAGACGTTCAGATATTGAAGCCCGAAAGCCACAAGGTCGAGGGATTCATAAACATGCACGGCAAAACGGGCGGAGACTTGAAAAGCTGTTCGGAATGCCACGGCCAGACCCGCTTCTGCATAGACTGCCATGGATTACAGATGCCCCACCCCGATGATTACCTGCGCATCCATCCTTCGCAGGTGCTTGGCGATCCGGCGCGGTGCACGATGTGTCACGGCCAGCAGCCTTGCATGAGTTGCCACGCGCAACGCAGCATACGGTTCGAATAGCCGCGCGTCGATTACCGCTATGGCTTGTAGTTGATCACTTCGTCCAGCATCTCGGCGCTTTTGTCCATCAACGCTTCGGCATACCGGATGTTGTGAATCGCGTCCCCGTTCACCACCAAGTCATAGTTGTACTTCGCGTCCGCAACCTTGGCATCCAACTCGGCCCGCTTCGGGTCGGTGTCCGGAATCGCCTTCAGCCGTGCTTCCGCCTTGGGCATCCTGGTTTCGACCTTTGCGAGCATGGAAGGAATCGCCTTGCGCCAGTTGTCGTAAGCTTCCTTCCCTCCGGATGGATGGCACGTCACGCAGGAAGCGATGCTCGCCTTGGAGGTAACAGGATGCGTGCCTTTGACAAAGCGGGCCTCCTCGGTGTGGCAACCGATGCAGTCCACCTGCGACACGTACATCGGCGCGGGCATCGGCTTGTCCATCCCTTTGCCGCCGATTCCCAGGTAGAGCTTGGTTGGCGCGTCGTGGGTCGCTTCGTGGCAAACCTTGCAACTCGTTACGGGAGGACTTCCCTTTTCAGGCAGGTGGTGCTTGATGTCGTCGTGGCAGTCGAAGCATTCTATCTTGACTTCGGTTACATGCTTGTTGTGCATGAACTCGAAATCATGGCGCTTGCCCATCTTGTCCTCTTCGGGATGGCATTGGATGCAACGCGACAAGCTCACTTCGCCTTCGCCCCGGATCACGTCCTGGTGGCAGCGCTGACAGGCAACTCCGATTGATACGTAATAATCGTGACGATATTCCTGGTCACCCACTTTAATCGGGCCTTCGGGCGGATTGTGGCAAAAGGTGCAGAATTTTTGGTCGCGCACCTTTGTTTCGCTCACGTTGCCTTTGAAGTGGCAGGTGAAGCAGACCGTTTCGGTCACCGACATGTGGTTGCCCTGAACGATCTGGCTGTGGCACGAGGTGCATTTGAGGGTGATTCCGCGCACCGGCTTATTCAGATGCGCCGCGTGGTCGAATTTGATTCCGCGCTTGAACTCGATCGGTCCCTCGATCAACCGGGTTTCATGGCAACCGCTGCGCAGGCAGCTTCCGTCCTTTACCTGCGCGGACGGGTTGGTGCCGTATGTGCCGTTAAGATAGGTGACAAGCTGTGTTAGAGCCTGGAACTTGCCCGTCAGCTCGTTTCGCCAACCAGGCTCGAAATGGCAGTCCACGCAGGCGACGTTCCTGTGCGAGCTGTCCTGCCAGGCCTTGTAATATGGCTCCATTATGTGACAGCTTCTGCAAAAGCTGGGTTTGTGCGAGTATTCGACGCCCGCCGTCGTAAAAACGATCAGCGCCAGCAACGCGATGCCGGCGTACTTAAGCAGGCGCTTTCCAAGTTGGAAATGATTCTTCCGTTTCGTTTCAACCATGAAACCGATCCGCCTCCAGCGGCGCCGGAAATCGTAACAACTTGTGAAACGGATTTCAATGAATCGGGTATTTGTACTCCTGAATGTTTAATATTGCGGCGGTTGGGATAGCGCCTTCCAATTCTGCTACGGTTGCGGATTAGGGTCGCTCATTCCCAGTGAGCTCCAGTCCAGCGCTGCGCTTGAGCCGTGGCATTCGCCGCACTTGCGCGCGCCGTTCACCGAAATTCCGTGGCTGAACGTATAAAGGAAGCTTCGCTTTTCGAATCCCGCGAACGGGCCGGGAAGCGGCGGCAGGCCAAAAGAAATCGGATTGCCGTGAAATTTGGCGATATATTTGTGGTAATCGTCGTGGCCCGCGGCGATGGCATCCTCGACCGAGCCGCCCTCGGCAAGTACGCTGTGCCTGAGGAAAATCTGGTTGCCTTGCTCATCCACGGGAAGGTTGACCGTGATTTTCTTATAAGGATATAAAATCCCATCGTACTTCGAACCTATCGGGATGTCGGGCCATTTGACTTTTGCGGCATACCAGTGGAATTCAGGATTCCAATCGGGCGATGCAACTTCGGTTGCCACATCGGTGTGCGGCTTGTGTCCGTTTTCTCCATCGGCGACCGTTTTGGAAAAGTCGATTGAAACAATGCCCCCCGTGCTTTTCGCGTGGCAAGCGGTGCAGGCAACCTTGGACACCATGGGCGTTATCGAATCCGCGTTGTGCGCGAATCTGTGGCAGTCCAGGCAGCCTTCCTCCAAGCGGGCGTTGGAATAAGTCATAAGGTCGCTGGATAGCTTCCTTTTATACGTGTGCCCGCCTCCGTAGTGGCATTCGCTGCACGTGAGTCCCAGTGCCGCATGCACATCCGAGGACTGCGCGAAACCCACGCCGCGCTTAAACGCGTAGGAATCGCCCGCGATCAGCCTGTGCTTGTCGGCTTTTTCCCCATGGCAGCGATTGCACGTGGCCGCGGAAGTATGGCCGATATCCTTTGCCGCATCGGTGTAAACCGAATAGTCGGGAACACCGTCCACCACCGGTATCGTTCGGATGATCGGTCCGCCTTGACTCAATACCAGCTTCCCGCCGGACACCGACGCGTAGTATTTTCGCTCGTAGCTTTTGGAATGACATACCAGGCAATCGACGTTCTGGACTTCGTCTTCCGGCGCAATTTCAAATCCCAAAGCCGTGTACGGCATCAATCCGGTACCCGCGTGGCACTGGCCGCATCCGCCGACCGCGTCCAAGTACGGGGTGGATGGATCATCTTCAACGACGTATAACCAGTTCAGTTGAGGGATTGACATCCAATAAGGGCTGGGGTGCTGGATCATTCCGGCCCTTCCAACCGGCGCGGGCTTTGTCGCATCCTCGTCCAGAAACAGGAAATCCATTGGAATCTTCGATGTCAGCGTGTAGTGGGTTGAATTCACCACTTCCGCGATCTTGCCCGGATGGCATTTCTCGCATGTTTTGGCGCCATTGTACTCCGATATGTATGCGGCGTGATCCGGAACATTTTTTATGTGGCATTCCTGGCACGTCACGGGGCCGGCGGCCGACTTGATATGGCAGTCTATGCACTGACGGTGGATTGCTCCCTTTAGGCTTGGCCGCTCGAAATTCGAGCGGCCGAATTCGGGGCTGTGGCAGGTTTTGCAGGAAAGAGCGCGATACGCGGCGCGGCCGCCCTTCCCCGAATGGCAGCCCTCGCAAGATACTCCGATTTCGCGGGCCAGATCGTCGTGACGCTCGAAATAATGGTGGCAAATGGAGCAGTCCTTGATAATTTGAGCATGGAACTTGTGCCTGAACTTGACCGGTTCGTATTTGTCATAGGGGAAGTCGAGCTCCATCGTTTCCATCTCGATTGTTTTGGGACCGCGGTATGAGCCCACCGACGCGCCGTCTCCGGGCTGCGCATCCGCCGGCGCATTCAAAAACGCCGGTGCGAGCACCGAAAACAAAATTGCCATTGCAGCCGAGCCGTACTTGCGCCATTTGGGGGATTTGCGCGCCTCCTCCACCAGATCGCGCGCGAGCACGGGGAAGTTGTTTACGACGAAGCGATAGACAAGAATCAGCGTCGAAATAAGCCCGACCGTCACCGCTAATTCGCCGAGAGCCGGCACGTATTGCTTGACTTCGTGGGGAGGGTTGTAACCGATCATGAATACGTTGGCCCTGTTCCATGCGACGCCGAGGACGACCATAAACGCCGCGGTAAACAACAGTCCGTGGTCGTTTCTGACTTCCTTAATTCGAAAAAGTATGAAAGGAATTATCACGCCGATCGTGATCTCTCCCCAAAAGGAGAAAGTCACCGGCGTTGGCTCGAATAAAAGCACCCACGCGCCGCGAACGAACAAGTCTCCCACCTTGAGCGCGAGATATATTCCAAGCAGCCAGGGCGTGATGGCCGCGAGCCGGGACAGCACTTTCATTTCGGGGCGAAATCCGAAGCTGCGCGCCGCCACCATGGATTCGACAATGACCATTGGGTACCCGGTCGCAATCGCCGAAAGAAGGAAAAGAAGCGGCAAAATTGGCGTATACCAGAGCGGAGAGAGCTTGTATGGGGCGATCAGCATCAGCGAGCCAAGTGAAGACTGGTGCAGGCAGGAAAGCACGACCCCCAAAATCACGAACACCCACATCACTTTGTTCAGACCGGAAAGGAACGAGCGCAGCATCGAATCCACCGCTTTATTCAGCCGCGCAAGCGCGCCGGGAAGGTTGACCGCGCCGATGAACCGCTCGCATACAACGGGCAAAAACTCGATGTATAGGACGGTCAAATAAAACATAACGCAAAGGCCGACCTCAAACAACACCGAATTGCCCTGCCAGTAATAAGGAATTATCGGATGCCAAATGTTGTAATAGCGGCCCAAATCAACCAGCAGCCCAATGGCGACGAAGGTGTAGCCAAGAAGCGCGGTAAGAAGCGCGGGGCGCGTTATTACGTGGTATTTATGTCGGTGAAGAATATGCGCCAGAGCGGCGGTCGTGAAACCGCCGGCGGCCAGAGCAACTCCTGTCGCGACGTCGATTCCGATCCAAAGCCCCCATGGATGCTGGTCGTCAAGATTGGATATGCTGCCGATGCCGAAGAAAAACCGCCAGAGGGCGACAGCCGCCCCGGCAAGCGCGAGAACGACGAGAACCCAAACGCCGGTCGTGAAAAACGGACGCCGGGCGGGCGCGGCATCCTCGACAAACTCCTTATGAGTGGAACTCCCGTTATTCATCTTCGCCACCCTCATCAGCTCCTTCATCCTTCTCTCCGTTTTCACCCTTGACAAACATCACGATGCCAAGAAGCGCGTACAGCGCGAGAGGAGGAAGGAAGTATCTGAAAATCCCGTGCTGAAGTGTTTCGGTAAGAAGCGGAATCGGCTCGGGTTTCAGGTTCTGAAAGCCGATTTTCTCAAAATCAACGTTTGCAAGATACATCCAAGATGTGCCGCCGATCTCATATTCTCCGTATATATGAGGAGAATATCTTTCGGGATGCTTTTTCACGAGCCTCCTGGCATGAATCAGCAGTTGGTCGCGCTTGCCAAATAGCATGGCTTCGCGGGGGCATGCGCGCGCGCAGGCAGGCCATTCTCCGTTTTTCGTGTACTTTTCAAAGCAAAAGTTGCACTTCTTCACTTCGGGCGTAAGCGAGTTGTGATACTCGTATGCCGGAATCTGGAACGGGCATGCAACCATGCAATAGCGGCAGCCGATGCACTTGGAAGCGTCATATAAAACCGGCCCTTCTTCTTTTTTCTCCATCGCACCCACTATGCAGGCCGAAACGCACGAAGGTTTGTTGCAGTGCATGCATTGCACCTTGACGAACGTCGGAACGAGCTCGTTGTGCAGGTCGGGAGGATTCGGGTAATAGCGGTTCACAACTGTGAATGCCTTCGAACTAGGCCTGCGCTCCCGATCGAGAACCGTGGGATCGTCGAACGGCTTGTCAGGCGCAGGGAGCGAGTTCGCGATGTTGCATGCCTCCTCGCAGCTCCGGCAGCCCACGCACTGCGTGATGTCGAACAAGCATCCGAATGAATTGGGCATTACCGCGCCCTTTGCTCCGCTGGAGGCAAGGGCTGCGGAAGGAGTTGCCGCTGCCGCGGCCGCGCCGGCCGCCGTTTTCAGGAATTTTCGCCGTGAAGAATCTGTCATTTCTGTCCCCGTCGGGGCGACACCTCCTCGAACCGGCTGACGGGATTGCCTGTGAGAAACCAGCTTGTGCAAAAAGCAACCGGTAATCTCATACTTAGTATATTGATATCCGGATTACCCACATTGCCCGATACCGTTTGTGACAGAATTCACCTGTATTGAGCAGCCAGCAAGCTGGCGGCGTCGACCTGGAGGCCTCGCGGCATAAGCGCCAAAGGACAGGATTTTTCACAAGATGGTATTTCGGATATGGATTACCGGTTTGAAATATTGTGGCGCTTCGATTTCCGTGGGCTCTCACATTCGCACATTCTAAGCTCGGCAAAATTGATGGGAAGAGGAGGAATGGCTGATCCCGATGCTCCACCGGCATTCGATACGCGAATCGAGCAAAAAAAAAAGCCCCGCAAAGCGGGGCTAAATGCTCTGGCGACTACCTACTCTCCCAGGGGGTCGCCCCCCAAGTACCATCGGCGCAACGAGGCTTAACTGCTGGGTTCGGGATGGGACCAGGTGTGACCCTCGCGCCATCGACACCAAAGCGCGCGTATTTTAACAAGGGAATCCGTGTTTGTCAAGAGCGTGGATAGCAAGATGCCAAAAGAAACCGCGATTGAAAATCTCCGCTATCTGTTTCGGGCGATTGCGGAATGGGTATAACTTGCTCGGAGGGGTAGGCCTTAAGCCTCGCCTTTCCGCAATTATCCGGAGTTGATTAGTCATGATCAAAACTGAGGCCTTTTCGAAACACGTAATTGACATAAAGCTTCCCGCCGCGGAGGAGTACGCAAGCGTGCTTCGCCTGTTCGTGGCGGGGATCGGCAACCTTTGGGACATGACCACGGGCGAGATCGAGGATCTCAAGCTTACCGTTTCGGAGGCTTTCCTCGACATCGTCGCAAGGGCCAGGGACGCCGCAGGACAAGTCAGCGTCAGGTGGAAGGTGGACGCGGACCGGGCGGTGGTCACCCTCACCGACCCCAGCCGTACCCTTCGCAAGGTCACCCAAAGCCCCGTTTTGATGCTCCTTCGGGAGAAAGGCACCGGCGTGGAAATCGTCAACGTCGCCGGCGAGCAGAACATCGAGCTTGGCATTTCGTTTCCGCGCAAATTCGACACGCCGGGCGGCTACCGGGGCGAATCCTAGCCGCTATCCAACCGAGATACCCGGGCCGGGTCTTCCGGCCCTTTTGCGCGTTCCAAGCGCATTTCCGGAATTGGTAGAATAGGCGTCCCTGCCCCGCGCGGGATTTAACAGGCCTTATGGCAAGCGAACCGACCGAGATAGAGAGCGAAGAACTCGAACTTTTCCGCGAGTACAAGTCGCATCCTTCGCCGGAAATTGAGGCGGCGCTGGTCAAGCGATTTGAAAAGCTCGTTTACAGCATTATGAAGACCTTCAACATTTCCCCCGCCGACTTTGAAGACATACGGCAGGTGGGCTTAACCGGGCTTCTGCTCGCGATCCGCCGGTACGATCCAGAAACGGGCAACCGCTTTTCCACATTCGCCTTTCCTACGATTCGAGGCGAAATTCAGCGCCATTACAGGGACAAACGCTGGGCTGTCAACGTCCCCCGCAGGCTCAAAGAGCTTAGTCACCGCGTTTTCACGGCGCAATCTCTGCTCGCGGCCAAGCTGGGGCAGGAGCCGTCCGTCAAGGACATTTCCGCCGCGACCGGGCTCACCGACGAAGAAGTGATCGAGGCGATGGAATTGGGCAGCGCTTACAATCCGAAGTCGTTTTACGACAACTTCGGCGACGAGGAGTACGGCCAGTTCGTTTCGAGCGAAAAGGTGCCTCTCAAAGACACTTCCGAGCTTGACAGACAGCTCGCTTGGAAATTCGTACTTGGCCGGCTGACCAAAATCGAATCCGAAGTGATAAGGTTGCGGTTCTTCGACGGCCTGACTCAAAAGGAAGTGGCGGATAAACTGGACACCAGCCAAATGTGTATTTCGCGAATCCAGCGCACCGCGCTTGCCAAGCTCAGAACGATGGCCAGCGAGGAGGATTTCGAATTTTGATCGGTTTGCGGAAGCACGATTGGCGCCCGCGATGGAACCAAAACCGCCGCCGGTCAATCCAACATGCGGCCTTTACTGGCCGGAGGAATGATGGAAAGGAAGGAAACGTCCGAAATTGATGTCAAGCGCAAGTCGGAGGCGATTTTCGCCCGCCGGCTGATGATCGTCGTCTCGGTAATCCTGTTTTTCGCGTTCGTTTACTTCATCCGCCACCTTTTTATTTATCTCACGTTTGCCGTGCTTCTTGCCTATCTCGCCGCCGCCCCTACCGATTTCATCCGCTCCAGGACGAAAATGGGCAGGCAGATGTCTATCCTGGCCGTTCTATTCCTGTTCCTGCTCGGATTGCTCGGGCTGGGCTTGCTGTTGATCCCGACGCTTTCCGCGGAATTCACTCTTTTCATCGCAAGTCTTCCCGAAACGCTGGGCAAAATAGAGGTCTTCATCAACGAAATCCTTACTCGATTCGGCACCGGACAAACGGGAACGTGGTCGTTGCAAGGCTGGATAGACCAAGTATTCAAATACCTCGAAGGAAACTTGCCCCAGGTAGTCGGCCAAGTTTTCACACGCGGCGTGGGCTTTGTCAACTCGGTCGGCGGTTTCCTGTTCGGGCTAATCATCGTGCCTATTTCGGCGTATTATTTTCTGAAAGACTCTCGTATTTTCAGGCAAAGCGCTCTAAAACTCGTCGGAGCCGATGTCCGGCCGATTGTGTCCGAAGCGCTGGACAAGATTAACATCTCGCTTGGCGGTTACGTGCGCGGCCAAATCCTGCTCTGCCTGGTTTACGGAATGCTCGCGGCGCTGGGACTTGCGATTCTCGGCGTCAAGTATCCGCTTTTTTTGGGCGCTTTCGTCGGTTTGACCGGTCTCATTCCGATAGTCGGTCCGATTATCGGATTTATCCCGGCCGTCGTGCTGGGGCTTTCGGAAAGCCCCTGGCTGGCGCTGAAAGTAGTGGTTCTCCTCGCGGTGATCCGCGTCCTCGATGACTACTTCATCGCTCCAAGGATTATGGGACATTCGATGAAGCTGCACCCGCTGACCGTGATAATCGCGATGATGATAGGCGCGCATGTCGCCGGAATAGTCGGGATGCTGCTGGCGCTCCCAATCACTGCGGTGCTCAAGGTAATCGTCGAGATATATCTCGGCAAGAACGGCGGCGCGGAGGAAGCCGCCGCCGCCGCGGAATAAGGCCGCGACAATAAACGGCGGACTTTTTTGGCAAGGCAGCCGTAAATGGAACTTTTGCCCCATCCCTCCCCATCAAAGACCATGGAGGCGCAAGTCCTCCGCGCAACTTGAAAGGTGCAAGGCCGCCCCAGGGCTTTCGCACCGGTGATTTTGGGGATAGAGTTGAAGGGGGCTCCTCCCGGACTCGCCGGGCATGGGCCTTTTGGCGGATGGTTCAGATTCCAACCAGTCTGGTTCTAGCCTGTGCGGACAGGGACGAGCGGGCATGGCGCGAGCTTATCAAGCTCACCACGACGCCGCTAATGGGTCTCGCCCGGCGTTATTTGTCGAGCGAAACGCTGGCGGAAGATGCGCTTCAGGAAGCGTATATCAAAGTCTGGCGCAACATCGGCTCCCTCCGAGACGCTTCGAAGGCCTACTCGTGGATGGCATCGATCGTCGTGAACGAATGCCGCCAATCCTGGAACAGGAACAAGAAGCACATCGGAACCGACCTCGAGGACGTGGAATATTCGCTCGGGGAAGCGGGCGAACACGAGGCCGAAATGAAGGGGCGGGAACGCTCCGAAATAGTCCAGGCCGCGCTGAAAAAGCTTCCGCCGAAGCTGCGTGAAATCCTCATCCTCCGCGAGTTCCAAGACATGGAATATGACGAGATCGCCCGCGCCGCGGGAATCCCGGTCGGGACCGTCCGAAGCCGTCTGGCCCGCGCCAGGGAGAAGTGGATTGAAATCGTCAAGGGGCTGGTGCCCGGCGGCGACTTGTTGAGTCTTGCATCCGATTAGCCGCGAAGGTGAAACGATATGAAATGCTCCGAAATCAGAAGGCTTGTGAGTGCGTATTCCGACGACGCTCTGGAAATTGACGGGATGCGTATGGTCAGCATGCACCTCAAAAGGTGCGCGGACTGCACGCGCTACTTTGAAGAAGTCCGGGCCATCGGCGCGATAGCGTCTAAATCCGAGACTTCCGACCGCGACATCGCTCTCGAAAACAGGATTTTCGCCGTTATCGTCGAGCAGGCCAGAAAAAAGACCATGTTCGAACGGCTCGCCGAGCGGTTCATTCCCGACTGGCGCTATGCGGCGGCGGGCAGCATTTTTCTGCTTGCGGTTTCGTTCGGCTTGATTTCGGCCACTCCCGCAGGCAACGTTTTGAGGGACTATGCAGGCGCAAGTGCGAAATACATAGGGAACGAGTACCGCGATTCCGCCGACTTTTTCTCGAACGCGATTGCGAAAGGCAAGGAAGCGATCTCGGGGCTGTCGCGTGCGCTGCTGGGCGAGCCACGGAATAACGAAGAAAGTTCAGACGAATCCAGCCAGGCCGAAACTTCTCTGGTTCCGGCGACGGAGGGGCTTGCGTGAAGTGCTTTTACCATCTTGAAACTGAGGCCGCGGGCGAATGCTCCGTTTGCGGCAAACCGCTTTGTGTGACATGCATCGCCGAAGCGGGAACGGGAGGCATCTGCCGCAGGTGCAAGGCTGAGCGGGAATCGCGCTCGAAAGAGATAAGCCCTGCTTCGGGAATCCTTTCACTGATCATTCCAGGATTCGGCCAGCTTGTTCGCGGTGAGTTTCTCAAGGCGGCGGCGATATTCATTTTGTTCGTTTACGCGATGAGCCAGGAATTGTTCGCCGTCGGCTTGGTTGTTTATGCGTTCGGAGCATGGGATGGATTCAAGCGGCTCTTGACCGAGGATGACCTTGGGCTTTCGTACTCTTCGGGAAGGCTTTATGCCGGTTTGCTGCTGATCCTTTTCGGCGTGGGGCTTCTGCCCGGTCCGCTCAAGGGAGTGCTGAGGCTTGAATGGATCGTCCCCGCGATCCTGGTGATCTTTGGAGTGATTCTTGTTTCGTCGGACAACGGCGGGCGCAAGGCCGCGGCTCCCGGCGGAAATCCGGCTGACGGAGAAAAAGGCAAATGAAGATGCGCGAAATATTATTTCTGTTGATCTGGCTCTTTTTGGGGCTTTTCATCAACCGTACCGTTTTCGACAATCATCCTGATTTCTTCTTCAAGAGGAGGAATCCGGACATCGGCCACCAGATTGGCGAAACCGGCCGAAGGCTGGGCGAGGCCGGCCGAGAAATCGGAAGAGAGTTCGCGCAAAGCGGCAAGGGAATCGCAGAAGGGGCATCGGAATTCTCGCGCGCCATGGAAGAGCTGGCCCGCCAAATGCACGGTCTTGGCGAAGAGATGGCGGACTCGATTTCGTCCTCCGGCGTTGACATCGCTAAGCTCGGGGCGACGCGCGATACGGAGCTTTCGGACATCGCGGGAAGCTCCAAGCTGAAAAACTTGAGCCCGGAGTTTCCCATGCATTCGAAGAAACTAGGTATTGAAACGTTCGATTTGGAAGGGGCCACAACGGTCGAATTCCGGCTTTGGCCGGGCACGTTCGAGTTCGTTTCGGGCGGGGAGCTGTCGGCGGATGTCGAGCTGTTCGCAGAGCAGGGAAGCGACGGGGAATTCGAGGAATTTGCGGCAAACTTCAAAATAAGTAAAAAAATCACGGATTCGACGCTTGTTCTGAAAATAGGCGATCGCGATCTTGAAAACAGAGACATTTCCGCATACGCCGGTGCGCGAGGCAGGATAACGGTTCCCAAAGGCGTCGCGGTCGTTCTGCGGGGCAGCTACAACGATATTTCTGCTTCAGACCTCGACGGCGACTTTGATTTTGAGCTACCTCGGGGCGCGATGTTCGCGTCCAATTTGAACGGGCCTTTGACTGCAACCGTTTTTGTCGGCCGTATTGAACTCGAAAACATCGACGGCGATGCCGAAGTAACAATCACCGCGGGTGACACATCGGTTTACGGCTTCGAGGGCGACATCAAAATCGCCGCGACAGGAAACGTTATACTGGATGAAATAGACGGCGACGCCGAAGTGTCAATCGGAGCAGGCAACCTTGATTGCACCGGAGTTACGGGAGATTTTACTTGCAGCGTCGCCGCAGGGAACGTGACGATTTCACGCATTGACGGCGCGGCAACAATCAGGCTTGGCACCGGCGAGCTGATCGCAGACGGTATCGAAGCCGGAGTAACGGCGAGAGTTGCCAACGGAAACGCAACGCTTAAGCGCGTGAAGGGAGAAGTCGAGCTGGCATGCGGCGTCGGGAATTTAACAGTGCGCGGCACCGACGCGGGCGACCTTGAATCGCTCACCGCAAAGGTGACAACCGGAAATCTCGCGCTCGGCGCCTCGCGTCTGGACAAGCTATCCATTACCGCCGAGACGAACGCGGGAAAAATATCGCTTGACGCCGCAAACGCACATCCAGTCAGCAAAGGTATTGGGGCGAGCCTATCCTGGGGGGACGGGGAAGTGACCGCAAAGCTGACCGCGGGCACCGGCAACATCACGGTGGAGGAGGAATAAAAGGTTGAAAGTGAACTTCTTCGGAGCGCTTCTTGTAATCGCCGGACTCGCAATCATCCTTGCCATACACTGGGGGGGCGAGTGGTTCGACATTCTTATGCGCTGCTGGCCGTTAATTTTCGTCATACGCGGGATTAACAACTGGGAGCGCGACGACCAGTCGAAATCGTTCCAAGTCGCGCAAATCGCGCTGGGCGGCTTTCTCGTGTATGACAACTTCGTCCCTGTGGATTTTTCGGGCGACATCTACAGGTGGTGGCCGGTGCTTTTGATCGTAATCGGCCTCGATATGATTTTGCGGCGCGAGCGCAACGGCTGGCGCGGATGCCGGGTCGTGGTGAATTCGGAGTCCGGCGGCGCCGCCGCCGGCGAGATTTCCGCATACCATTTAATCCGCGAAATGCCGGACGGCGTGCAGCGCGGCAAGGTGGATATCGAATTCAACGCGGGCGTGCTGAAGATCGGCGGCCGCACTGCGGGATTTTTCGAAGCGGATGTGAATTCGTCCATAATGGAGCCGGAAATAACGTGGAATCCCGGGATAGTCACTTCGTTGCGTGTCGGCCAGCGCGGAGTAAACCTGTTAGGGGGCGGAGACAACACCTGGAACCTGCGTTTCACTGATGCCGTGCCGCTTGAATTCATGGTGGAAGCGAACGCGGGCCTTGCCGACCTGGACCTCTCCGCCTACCGAGTGGAGCGTGTGGATTTGGAAGGCAACGCGGGCAAGGTGACCGTGAAAATCGGCAGGCTTCAGCAGCAATCCACGGTGAACGTGGAAGTGAATGCGGGCAAGCTCACCGTCCTTGTACCGTCCGACACTGGCATCCGCGCCGCGGGAGAATCCAACCTCGGCTCGGCGCAGCTCTCGCGAGCCGGCCTGGAAAAAACAAACGGCGAGTGGCGCACCCCCGGATTCGAAGCGGCGGAGCGCAAGGTTGAAATAAAGTTCGAGGCCAATCTTTCCTCGTTCGAAATCGTGAGGTACTGAAAATGGAAAAAAAGCTTTACAGAAAGCGCGGCGGGGTGCTGGGCGGTGTTTGCTCCGGAATCGCGGAAGTGTACGACCTCGATCCCAGCATCGTAAGGTTGATCTGGCTCGGCGCGGTTCTCGTTTCGGGATGGGCGCTCCTGTTATACCTCGGCGCGTGGATTGTGATTCCCCGCGAAGCCGCGGCGCGGGCGTCGGTCAACGGCGCGGGTGATGCGAGATGAACGATCGGAAGCTCACAAGATCGCGCACCGACAAGTGGATCGCGGGCGTTTGCGGAGGGCTCGCGAAATACTTGAACGCCGATCCATTGCTCGTCCGGCTTATTTTCATTGTTGCCGCGTTCGTGAACGGGATCGGATTTGTCGCCTATGTGATTATGATGATACTCGTTCCAAAAGAGGAGACAGGATTCGTTCATGTTTCGGACGAATACTCGTCACATGAATCCATTGGCGGCGATCTCCACGGGGGGGGGGCTGCTGTCGGCACGGCCGGCGGAACAGTCGCCGCCGGAGCGGAAGCGGGCAGGCGCCGCATCGCGGGATTCGCGCTGATCGGGCTGGGGATGCTGTTCGCGCTGCGCATCGGATTCCCGAATATCCCCATCGAGTACGCGGCGGGCGCGGCGCTTATCGCGCTCGGCGCGTACATCATTACCAGGAAGTGAAGATATGAACGGAAAAAGACATTTCGCAGGAAGGCTGACTACGGGCGTGCTGTTCCTGTGCGCCGGGATCACGTTTTTATTGAACACGTTCGACGTTGTGGAGTGGGGGGTCTGGGGCGAGCTTGCCCGCTGGTGGCCGGTGCTTTTAATCACCGCGGGAATCAACGTGATTTTCGAGCGCGGCCCCGCTTGGCCCGTAGTTTACCTTTCGCCGCTTGCGGTTGCCGGCGTTTTCGCCTGGGTTCTTACGGGATATTCGCCTTCGCAAACGGAGGACACCGGATGGCTGTCCTGGCTGCGCGGGCACCGCACGGTAAACCTGATCCAAACCGAGCTTTCGTCGTCGGCTCCGGATGGCGAGGAGGTAGAGCGCGTAGAGCTTGAATTCGCGACGGGCGCGGCGGATATAACACTCGGCCCCGCCGATGATGATTCCGCCGGTCCCGTGGTCAGCGTCAGCGCGGAAACGGGCGAGCCTGCGCCGAAAATCAAGGATAAATTCCGCGACGGCAAGCTGTCAGTCGAAATTTCGCGCAACGAACATATCTTCGAAACCTCGTCCCGGAAAGCTAATTACGAAGTGCTGCTCGCGCGCGGCCCCGCGTACGATCTCGAATTCGACACCGGCGCGTGCGACGCGGAACTCGACCTTTTTCATCTCGTGTGCGACAAGATGGAAATCAACTGCGGCGCGGCCGACGTCCGCATCGTGCTTCCGTCATCCGGAGAAAAGGAATCGCGGATCGACGTGAACTCCGGCGCATCCAGCGTTAAGCTGCTTCTGCCGCCCGGAGTGGAGTTGACAATCGAACGCAACGGACTGGTCGCGCTCTCGACCGACGACGTAGAAGAGCGCGGCGGCGCGTACTTCGCCCCCGGATTTTACGATGGGCCGCCGCACCGCGTTCACGTGGAAGTGAACAACGGCGCGGGAAGCATAGAAATCGAGCCGTACAAGCCGTCGGACGATACCGCGGAGGTTGCTCCTGCGGCGGAGCCGCCGCAGGATCCGCCCGCGGGCGAGGCTTCTTCCGACGGAACCGAAGCATAGTGCGTCCCTGAACCCGCCGAAATCGCGCCGCCGGGGGTATAATCAATCGTGCGCAAGTCCATTTTGATTGCGGCGTTGGCGTCGGCGATGCTTTGCTCGTCAGCATACGCGCAAGGCGAGCCCGGAATCCGCGTTTTCTACAATCCGTTCCCGCTCGAATACCAGCGCACGCTGGTGAAAGTCATCGACGGGCTTATGCCGGGCGAGTCCACGATGCGCGACGCGGTCGACCGCTACGGCCCGCCCCACGCGATCTGCCAGGAGCGCTACTTCTACTGGGAGTGGCGCACGCGGCAAGGCGTGAAGAAAATAAAAATGGACTTCTTTCCGTCCACGAAGCGTTTCACGTCGCGGCATAACGTTTGCGGCTACGACGGCCGCGCGGTGATAAAGGAAATCCGCGCCTATGACACCGACCGGATGAGCTACACCACGTACATGCAGGACATGATCAACTGGGTGCCCTATCCGTACGAGATTATTTTCCATTCCAAGGAAAACCGCTATGAAATGCGGTTCTACGAGCAGGGATACAGCATGTTTTTCAACGGAGACGATGAGCTGTTTGAATTCGAAAGCTACTACCCGCACGAGGATTTGGTTTTGCGCGGCGTGTACCACCTGCAAATCGGCGCGGGGGAGTTTTTGTACGTCACCGAGGATTATTGGCCGTAGGAAGGGGATTAAATCCCCTGCAGATACTTCAGCGCTTCGTCGAGGTTTTCCTTTATCTCGACGTATTTGTTTATCTTCACCATCTCGATGAGCTTCATCACCTGCACCTGGGGCGAGCAGAGCACGACGGTGCCGAAGTTGTTTTTGACCTGCTTTATAAGCAATACGAGCGTGCCCAGGCCGGAGCTGTCTATAAACGTCAGCTTTTCGAGGTTGACAACGATTTTGTTGAAGCGCTCCACCTTGAACGCGTCCAGCTTGTCCTTGATGAGCGATATGCGCGAAATCGTCATCTCGCCCATGAGCGTGATGACCAGAATGTCTCCGTGTTCCTCGAAAACAATCATACCTTGCTGCTCCAGAGCCGCCATTATACATGCCGGTTATCGTATTGCCAAAACCCGGACTTTAACTACTTTCCGGACTGTACCGCCACCTTGCGCCGTCCGCCGTGTCCTCGATTGTGATTCCGAGCGCGGAAAGCCCGTCTCGGATTGCGTCCGATGTGGCGAAATCCCGGCTGGCGCGGGCCTTTTTGCGGATTTCGAGTACCAGATTCATCAAACCGCCGACAATCTCTCCCCCGACGGCCTTGTCGCCGGAATCAGCCGCCGAGCCAATCCCCAGGACGCCCAGTAGCTCATCAATGACTGCGAGCGAAAGGAAAATGTCTGCCGGATTGTCGCAGCTTTCCCAGCCGCGCTGGTTGGCCGACTTGATGAAATCGAAAATTGCGCCCAGCGCCGCGGGGCAATTCAAATCGTCGTCCATCGCCTGTACGAACTTATCGTGCAAACCGGCAGCCAGCTCCGCGAGCGGCGCATTCTCATCCGCCTCTGTTTTTGACTCCTCTAGTGCCTTAAGCCGCCCGTAGCCGATCCGCACGAAATTGTCTATGCGCGAAAGCGCGCTGGCGGCGCTGGTAAGGCCCTCGGTGCTGATGCTCATCTGCGTGCGGTAATGATTGAGCGTGAAAGCGAGCCGGATAACGCGTGCGTCATGCTCGGCAAGAAGAGCGCGCGCTGTGATGAAATTGCCGAGCGATTTCGACATTTTGACATCGTCAACCAAAAGATGCTCCGGATGCATAAAATAATTGCACCAGCGCTCCTTCGTACCGGCGAGATCGAAATACGCCTCGCTCTGTGCGATTTCGTTTTCGTGGTGCGGGAACATGTTGTCCACCGCGCCGCCGTGGATGTCCATCCGCGGCCCGAGGAAATGGCTGCTCATCACGCTGCACTCGATGTGCCATCCGGGGCGGCCGGGGCCCCAGGGCGAATCCCACGTCGGCTCGCCCGGCTTCGCCGCCTTCCACAGCGCGAAATCGGCGGGATGACGTTTGCGCTCGTCCACCTCCACCCGCGCGCCCGCCTCCAAATCCTCCACGTTATGCCCGGAAAGCGATCCGTAGCCCGGAAACTTGTGAACGTCGAAATAAACGTCGCCGTCGATCTCGTACGCGTATCCCTTTTCCACGAGCGCGCGTACCATTTCGATCATTTCCGGGATGTAGTCGGTCGCGCGGCATTGCACGGTGTACGGAATTATGCCGAGAGCGTCGCAGTCCTCATCGAACGCTTCGATGAACTCGTCGGTCAGCTCGCGGAAGTCGATCCCGCGCTCGTTCGCCCGCGTGATTATGCGGTCCTCGATGTCGGTGTAATTGAGCACGCTGATCATTTCGTAGCCGCGGAAATAAAGGTAACGCCGGAACACGTCCCAAAATATGTACGTGCGCGCGTGGCCGATGTGCATGTAGTCGTACACCGTCAGCCCGCACGTGTATATGCGGACGAAATTGCGGGTGCGCGGGATGAATTCCTCCTTCCTGCGCGTGAGCGTGTTGAAGATCTGCAGTGCCAACGGAACCTCCAAAACCGGCCGGAAGCCGCAAATGGGCCTCGGGAGAGCCGAAGTATAGCACGAGGTCGCCGCCCGGTGATAAAGTGCCCGCCCGTGAGGTGCGGCATGAACACTTATTTCAGCGCGGGCGCGGCCCAGGCCGCGGCCGGACGCGCGGACTCAGGCGAGAGCTACATAGACTGGGCGCGCGCGAACATCGTCGGAGCGAAGATAAACCTTGCCCGCAGCGGGCTATCCCCGCTCACGCCGGAGGAATTCGGCCTCGACATCTCGGATCTGCCAGTCACCGTCGAGGATTTCGCGTTCCTGCGACGGTACGAGGCGCTAGTCGCGGAGCGGCACGGGACGTCGCCGGACCGCGTTGTCGCATCAACAGGAACGAGCCACGCGAACATGCTCGCGGCGATGGCGTTCGTCCGCCCCGGCGACAACGTAGTCGTCGAGATGCCGACCTACGAGCCTCTGATTTCGCTCTGGCGGTATTTCGGCGTCGAAGTGAAGCGAATAGCGCGCGATTACGAAAGCGGATGGAAAATTGACGCCGCGGAGCTAGAAAGAATCGCGGACGAAAAAACGAAGCTGTTGATCCTGACCAGCCCGCACAATCCAAGCGGTGCGACGTTGTCGCACGAGGAAATACGCGCGCTTGCGGATATTATGGCCCGCCGCGGCGGAGTAGCTCTAGTTGACGAGGTTTATCTCGACTTCTGGTTTGACGGCCGCGCGCCCGCGGGCCTGCTTGCAGACAACATAATCACGACAAGCTCGCTGACGAAGGTTTACGGGCTGGGCACGCTGCGCGCAGGATGGGCGCTTGGAAATCCGCAGCTTATTTCGCGTATGCGCCGGTGCATCGATTATTCAGTAGGCAATTCGAGTTTCCCGACGCTGCTTATTGCAACCCGCGTTTTCGAGAATTTTGACCGGTTCACTGCGCATTCCAAAACCCGCGCGGAAGCAAACCGGAAGCTATTGCTCGACTGGCTCGCAACTGCGCCGGGAATCGAGTGCTTCGATCCGGGCGCGGGCATCGTTTATTTCCCGAAAATTACAGCCCCCTCCCTGGACTCGGACGGGCTTTTTATGCATCTTCGCAATAAGTACGATACGACAATCGTCCCCGGCAGGTTTTTCGACGGAATGTCGAAACATTTTCGATTGGCCATCGGCGCGCCGGAAGCCGAGACGCGGCAGGGGCTCGCCAATCTCGCCAGCGCGTTGCGCGATCTGACCGGTTAGCGTTTGGCTATGCGCTCCTCCGCGTAGCGCAGGTTCGCCTCGTCGTCCACGTCGTACGCAAGCGCGGCGGCGGACGGAAACACCGCGCTCACCTTCGCGTCCGTGAGCTGGCCGATGCGGCGCTCGATTTCGGACAGCGATAAGCGGCCCGCCAAAAGCTTCATCACGAACATCGCGCCAAGCATCCCCGCGATCTTGGCAGGATTCTTCCGCGCGTTATGCGCATCCTGGAATAATGCGGTGTTTTTGCGCAAAACATCGCCTTTAATATATAGCACGCTGCCCAGCGTCACCTCGCCCTCCACGAGCCGCACGAACTTGTTCGGCGCGCCCGGAAATTCGTCCAAAAAATCCTCCCGGCGCACGAGCGGCATCGCAAGGTCGGCGCCCTCCGGCACCGCAGCCGCAAACCGCAACAGCGCATCGCCCGATACGAACGGCAGGTCGGGCGAAATAATCAGAAGCCTATCGCCCGTCATGTCCGCAAGCGCCGCCGCGCCAGCGTGCATGTTGTCAAGCACCGTCTCACCTTCGGCCGCGAATCGGATTTCAAACGGCGGCGAAACGGAAATGCGGATCGCGTCCATGGCGGAAGCAGTTTTCGGCGGGCCGACGACCGCGGCGCCGGATACTTGCAAGCCGCTGAATACGGACGCGGCGCGGATTGCGTGCTCCAGCAGCGAGCGGCCGCCGACGGGCAGCAGCGCCTTGACGCCGCCGGGCGCGCGGGACGCGAGCGGCGGGGCCAGCCTGCCGCCGCAGGTGAAGATGATCTTGAGCGAACGGATGTCCACGGGATAATTATAGTAGGGGCGCACTGCGTGCGCCCGAACAGGTTGACAGTTGACAGTTAGACAGTTAGCAGTTACAACGTTGGGTGACGGAAATGAAGATTAAGTACTACTCGGATACCGATTCTTTGTACATCGACCTCTCGGAGAAGGCCGGGGCGGATTCGCTCGAAATAGCGCCCGGAGTGGTCGTGGACTTCGACAGCGACGGGAAGATTGTCGGGATTGACATAGACAACGCAAGCAAGGTGGCCGAGCTGACGAAGCTCGAAACGACCGCGATTCCGATTTAGCAGGGGCGGCTGGCAGCCGCCCGAAATAAACCACGAAGACACGAAGACACAAAGGCGCGCGGATTTCGGGTAATCAACAGCGGGGAACGCAAACATGCCGCCCGTTAAATTTAAAGCCAGGCTGGAAAATATCGGCCCGTGGACGATTCTGCGGCTGCCCGCGGGCGCGAGCGCGAAGCTTCCGTCGCGGGGGCTGGTGATGGCCGAGGGCGCGATCGGCG
>JABRWB010000094.1 GCA_039961635.1 bacterium | reverse complement strand
GCGCGGCATAATACGCGTCCAGTGTGGGATACCCCCGTTTTTGCGCTTCCGCTTCGTCTTTGACGATAGCCGAGGGAGCCGTACAAATTTTTTGCGGCGTGCCGATGCCGCAATTTTGCCCCCCGCCCGGCCGGCTGTAAAAATCCTTTACGTCCTGCGCGAATTGCAGCTGTTTGGCATTGCAGCATATTTGTCCGGAGCCGCAACGCGTGATCGTCGTCCCTCCGGCCTGCCCTCCCGCCGGAATATCGCTCCGCAGGCAGTTTCCGCCGTCTTCCCAATGTTTCAAGGTTTTCGTTCCCGGAACATATTCGGAATCGGGAATTTGCGTGCCGGTAATGCACGTATAATCCTTATAGCTCCTTCCCCCGCTATTAAACGTAAGGTTCGTGCTCATGTCCGCGGCACAGCTCGAGAGCGCCTGCGCATCCGGCGCCTTGCAGCAATACTGCGACTGATTCGGGCACCGGCGCTGAACCGATTGCAAAATGGATTCCGGCGAGCAAATTTCATTGTTCACGACTTCCGCGGGCGACGCGTACCGGCAGCGGCGATCGATAGCCGTCGAATCACAGACAACGTTCCACTCGCAGGTGCCGTACGTGAGTGTGCTCAAATTCGCTCCCTTGCAAATCATGGACCCGTCGAGCGAGCAATCCTGATTGCCTAAACAGCCACCGGCGGCCTGCGCGCAGCAGAGGGATCCGGGCTTATTAATGCACAGATCGGCATAATCCGTGCCCGCCGGGCCTCCCGTGGACGGAAAACAGAGCTTCCCCTTATCAAGACCCTGCGCATCCAGCGTTGACGTAAGAACGCACTCATAACTGCTCTTGGTTTTGATGGTAAGGCTACTCGGCGGTGTAACCGTGCCGCAGGTATTCTTTTTACTTTTGATACAGAGATAGCGTCCGGAGCCCTGCGTTTTGCCGTACAATTCGCAGAGGCCCGCCACATTGGGTGCCTTCGTTGTCGACGCATCGATAACGGTGTTCAGCGCATCAGCGGTTCCGTATGTATTGGTAAAATCGATATTGGCATATGTCCCGTCAGCCTTAATATACGGCCTCGACTTAAACGACGCCTCAGGATTTTCTCCGCTTGAAATAAAGGTGCAGATGCCGTTTTTTGCCACGCCTCCGTAATTCTGGCATTCCTTATCCGCATTTTCTTTTGTCGGCTCGATCTGGCAGACGGGCTTTTTCCCGTCCGGCGGCCATAATGAAGGATTTTCATTCGGCCCGACCGGCTGAAAAATACAGGACACGTCGCTATACGCGCTGAACTGGCCCACCGAACAGTCGCTGCTCGTGATGCAGGCGATCTGGACGGTATTCAGGGATTGATTTTGATTCGAATCGACATTCGCTAAGCCGCCGCAGGCCTCTGAACAATCCCCGAGGCAGGAAGCGCTTCCTGGCGTTTTCTTGGCATATGTCCAAGATTGCGTTGTTTTGGAACATCCACAAACGCAACGATTGCTCGATGCATTATATTCCGTACTCACCAACGTCGATCCGATTTCAGAGCAAGCGGCCGGACATACCGTGGCCGAACAGGAGGCTGCATCGGGCTGGGGCACCCGAAGCAGATTTTGCGTGTCTTCGCTCGAAATGCAGGAGCATTGGCAGGCCGGAAAAGCCGCATCGGCCTTTTGAAAAATAAAGAATACAAAAGCAATCGCGAAGATTGCGGAAAGGCCGAACAAAACGGTCCTCCGATTCATACCTGTATGGATTTTAGCATGTTCTCGCGCGGGTCAGTAGTAACAGGGGTTGCGTAGTGGCGTCGTTGCGTGGAACGTAAGGATGCCTTACGCAACTTCCCCCATCCCTCACAACCCATGCCCTACGGGCCTGCGATCCTACAAACCGAAGGGCGAAGGGAATGGGTACGGGTTATTGGTTACGGGGCGCATGGCTCACGGCGCATGGCCTACGCAACCACGCAACGATGTCCTACGCAACTTCCCTATTGTGTCCTCGGCGCCTGAATGGTCTGCGCGATTTTTTCGGATGTAAGACGAAGAGCATTGCGCGGATCAAGCGTCCCCTGAACCACCCCGTCAATCATGTCGATAATGGCAAGCTCCGCAGTTTTCGGATCCACGCCGCGATACCAGCTTTTTGCCGTAAGGACTTGCGATGAAAATACGCCGATATCTTCGTCTTCGAGCTGGCTCGTTAAAAGAGCGCGCCGAGCTGCCGGACGTTTTGCGGCTTCGAGGTATTTCGGCGCTTCTGTGGCATTGGTGAGAAAATTCACGAAGTGCCAGGCAAGATCCGCATTTTTCGCTTTTTTGGAAACAGTCCACATCCAGTAATTTGCGAAGTTCACTTCGGGATTGCCAGTAATCTGCGGAACCTTGGTGATGCCGAGATTGATTTTGGGCGCGCGGGCGCGGATAACGGGAAGATGATAACTATACCCGAGGAAAAAGGCGGAGCTTCCTTGGATAAAAG
>JABRWB010000093.1 GCA_039961635.1 bacterium | reverse complement strand
CGGGGTCGGGAGAGCTCATGATCGGCACCGCGTACACGAACAGCGGAGAGGGCGGCTTGTTGATGTCCCATTGCCCGCCCGGCGTCCACGCGTCCGCCCGGCGCCCGTAATACAGCGGCGCGGCGCGGCCGAACTGGTATACCTTATTCGCGATGTCCCCGTGGCCGACGATCAGCCATTGGCCGACGACCGCGGTATGCCCGCGCATGTAGTGCACTTTCGGCTTGGGGAAAAAATCGCGACTTTCCGCGGCGTAATCCGCCTGCGGATAATCCTGTTTCGCCGCTTTTCGGATATCAGCCACCCCTCTATTATACAGACGCAGCCGGCGATTATTACCCCTCCGGCTTAACCGTAACCGTCCCCAAATCCGCGAACTGCGGCTCAAGTTCCGCGGCGGGGCCGGCGACGACGATCACGAAATCCTGCGGGCGCACGTGCCGCGCAAGCACGGGAACGAAATCCTCCGCGGCGAAATTACCCGCCGTATCTTGCTGCACCGAAAAATAATCCCGCCCCAGGCCGCACCACTGCGCCTCGGCTATCTGCCCGGCCGCGCCGCTGTAGGTTTCGAGCTGGAAGTAAAGCCGCCCCAGGAGCCCCGCGCGCGTCATTTGGATTTCCTCCTGCGTCGGGCCGTCCGCGATAAGCGCCGCAACCTCGCCCATCGCCAAATCAACCGCGGTGCGCGCGCTCGCGACCTTGGTCGAGAACGCGATGAAAAAGCTCCCCCCCCCTCGCCATCCGGCGTTCCACGAAAATACGCTGTAAGCTAGGCCGTGCTTCGTTCGGATAGTGTCGCCCAGGCGGCTTGTCATCCCGCTGCCTCCCAGCACCTCGTTCACGAAACGCAGCCGGAAGTATTCCGGGTCGTTCGCCGCCGGCGCGCGGTGGCCGATTCTTACGTTCGCCTGCGCAAGCGGCGCGTCCACGATAATCACGCGCGGCGAGCCTTCCGGACGCGCCGTATCGTCCAGCCGTAGGGGGGAGGGGGTCGCCGGCGTCCATCCTCCAAACGTTTTGTTCAGAAGCGAAAGCGTCTCCGGCGCGGACAGCGGCCCGACGATGGAAATCTGCGAGCCGCCCGGACGGTAGCGCACCGAGTGGAATTCGACAACCCGCTCGAGCGTTATCGCCTCAAGCGACGCCGGATAGCCGTCGGTGGGGGAGCCGTACCCGCCGTGCGGATAAAGCGCTCGGTAAAACGCGTCGCGCGAGAGCACCGCGCCCTGGCCGTAGCTGCGCCTCACGCGCTCGATGCTCTGCGTGCGTATGCGCTTGAACTCCGCCTCGTCGAACGCGGGCGAAAGAACGAGCTCCGCGGCGAGCGAAAGCACGTCCGGAAAATCCTCCGAAAGGCAGGTTAGCGAAACCGAAACGTAATCCGACGAGGCGGAAACCGCAAGCACCGCGCCGCGCGAATCCAGAAACTCGTCCACGGCCTCCGCGTCGCGCATTATGCTGCCCTGGCGGATCATCTGGGCGGTCAGGCTTGAGAGTCCCTCGCTTCCCGCGGGATCGAATATCGAGCCTGCGGGGATGCGCATCTCCATCGCGACCATCGGCAGGCCGTCCCGCGGCGAAAGCACTGCGGACAGCCCGTTGTCCAGCTTGATCGTCTCCCACCCGACGAGCGCGTCCGCCGGAACGCCGGCCGGTTGCGCGGATGCCCCCGCGCCGTTAAATACAGCGATATTCATTGCACTAACCACCGCCAAGAGCAATATTGCGCGGTATTTCATCCGGTATCACCGCCGGCGTCCGGCTTCGCCGGAAGGACGACGACGACGTTGCGCGTTTTTTCCGACAGATACTTCGCCGCGGCGGATTTGATCTCTTTGGAAGTCACGCGCTCCATCCGCTTCGGATACTCGATCACCCAGCGCCAGTCGCCCGCGGCCCATGCCCAGCCGAGCTGCTGCGCCAATCCGTTGTTGCCCTGCGCGGCGTACACCTCGCCCGCCATCATCCGCTTCTTGGCGCGGGACAGCTCGTCCCCCCCCGCGCCGTTCTTCGCGAGCGCGGCGATCTCCGCGTACACCGCGGCTTCCACCGCTTCAAGCTTTTCGGGATCGTTGAAGCTTACGCGCACCGTGAAAAGCCCGCCGTACTTGCGGTCGCCGTGGCCGGCGGAAACGCTTGTCGCCAGCTCCTCGCCGCGCACGAGCCGCTTGTACAGCCGCGAGCTGCGCCCGCCGGCCAGCACCTCGCCCAGCAGGTCGAGCGCGTACGCGTCAGATTCGCCGAACGCGACCGTCGGCCATCCGATATACAGCAGCGGACGGGGGGAGGGGTGGAATATCGTTCTGCGGCGTTCGGACGTTTGTTCCGTGGCGAAAACTTCCGGGATGAATCCCGCCGCGTCTATTTCGCCCGCAATGTGTCCGAAAAGCCGCTCGATCTCGGGGACAATTTTATCGGGATCCGCGTCGCCGGCGATGACCAGCGCGGCGTTGTCCGGACGGTAAAACGCGTTGTAAAAATCAAGCAGCTCGCCCCGGTTGTAATCCGCGATGTCCTCCATCCATCCGACGGTCGGGTGGCCGTACGCGTGATTTCCGTAAACAAGCTGGGAAAGCGCCTCGTACGCGGCCCCCCCCTGGTCGTCCTCGCTTCGCATCCGGCGCTCTTCGGCGACGGTGTCCCGCTCGGAGAGCACTTTGTCTTCGGGGAAAGTGCAGCCGCGCATCCGGTCGGCCTCGACTGCAAGAAAATCGGCGAGCGCGGAGGAAGGAATGTCCTCGTAGTAGCGCGTGTAGTCGGTGGACGTGGACGCGTTTTTCTGGCCGCCCACGGAGCGAACTAGCACGTCAACCTCGCGCGGCGCAAGCTTGGCCGTTCCCATCGAGTACATATGCTCCAGGAAGTGCGCGATGCCGGACGCGCCGGGCGGTTCGTTGCGGCTGCCGGCGCGGTACCAGACCTGGAGCGAGACGATGGGCAGGTCTCGGCGGGGGAGGATGAGAAGCGTCAGTCCGTTGTCGAGCCGGAATTCGAGGACGTCGTCGAACGCCGACCATGAATCCGACGATGCGGCAAAAACGGCGTCGGCGGCGCCGGCAAGGGGAGTGTTCGGCTCCGCGGCGTTTGCCGGGGCCGGCGCGGCGGCTGGAAGAAGCATCGCAATCACCGGAAAACAAAAAATGCGTGCGCAAGCCATAGGCGCGGGGGATTGTAGCAAAGAAACAAAGTCGCCGAGTGGCCGAGTATTGGAGTTACCGAGTTATTGAGTGGCCGGATCGCTTGATTGTCAAGGAAGCGCGGCGTTCACGCCGCGTGGGAATATAACCCCTATGCGGATATGAAATTCCGATTTGCTACGTCTCTCCGAAATGATACCCCACCGCGAATGCGTCGAGCTCGTTGATCACGCCGTCGCGATTGGCGTCGAGATAGGGGATCCAAGTGGGACTTCCCGAGGATTCCCAAAGATGCGGGCGCAGGAAATCCAGATCCGCCTGATTCACTATTCCGTCGCCGTTGAAGTCGCCGGGAAGCTTCAATACAAAGAATTCAAGCGTTGCGGATTGCTGCTCGCCGGGCGCGAACGCGGTTGCCTGAATCGTGTACGCGCCGTTGCGCGGAAAATCCGACGGGTCCAAAGTAAGCATGATCGAGCTTGGCGAATTGTCGTCGGGGATCGCGATTTCGGGATGGCCGAGAATTTCGAATTCGACCCAGTCGGCGTAAGGCTGTGGCGCCAAAATGAAGTTAATCGGAGCGTCCACAAGCGTGCCTTCCGCCGGTGATGTGAATTCAAACCCGCTTATGGACGGCTCCACGACGAAATCAGAGGAGGAAGATCCGGTCAGCGCACCGATTTTAACCTTTACCGGCCCGTCGATTGCACCAAGCGGAACCGTGCAGTCAATGCTCGTGTTACTCCAAGAGGTTACAGACGCGGGGACATCGCCGCTTGCGCCGGTGAAATAAACGAACGTTTGGCCGGAAATAGCCTTGCCGAAATGAGATCCGGTGATTGTGACCGGCTGTCCGATTCTTTCGGCAGCGGGAACGATCGAAATACCGGACGGCGCGGTGTTGTGCACGTAGAACGTGCGCGACGCGGTTCCGGTATCGTAGTACCCGTAATACGAAAGCTCGTCGTCCGCCTCGGCGGTGAACATGCGGTCGCCGTCGGGGACGCTTGCGCTGTTCCAAGCGAATTGCGACGGAGCGCCGCCGAACGTTTTTATGACATTCGAGCCGATTCGGTATTCCGAAGCGAGCACGATATCGTTGTCGTCAACCGCGCTCGCGTTCAGCGTGACGGTTCCCTGTACGAGCGAATTGGCCGCAGGAGTGGGCGGGGATATTATCACCTGCGGCGGGCCCGTGCTGTCGGAGATTACGACGTTGTCCAGCCAAAAGCCCTGGCCTTCGCTTGTAGTTTCGTAGATGTCTGTCCAAAATTCAAGCATTATTTTGGTGCCTTCAAAATTTGCCAAATCGATTTGATATAAACCGAAATCGGGCCATTCAGGATTTTGATTCCTCTGAGGTGTTGAAATGTATTGGAAAAAATACACCTCCTCGTACCCTCCATTAGCGATGGCAAGATCCATGCTGTCGTATGCATCCATATCCCATTTCGACGTTAGGTACAGTTTTGGAGCCGTCAGCCCAGTAAGATCTATTGCCGGAGATCCCAGCACGTCGATATCGTCCTGATAATAACCCCGCCCGCCCGGCTTGCTTATGTCGCCGAAATAAACTACCGTGTCCGGCCCAGCGGATTCATACTGCCAGAATGAATTCGAATTTGAATAGTCAATTTGCCACCAGCCTTCCTGCTCCGGTACATCTTCGAATCCAGTCCAGTATGGACTTGTAAGCGACACATCAACGACATCAAGAATAACTGAATCGTATCCATGCGCGTTTTCCGTATCCAATACTTCGGCGGTAAAAGTATGCTCTCCCGGTACGAGATAAAGCGCTTCGGTATTGGATGACAAGTCATAAGGGGCCGCATCAATCCAACCCAGATATTCGCCGTCAACGTACCAATGAACTCCGGCAACCGCTGTGGTGGCGTTTGCGTTTACCTGAATCGTGAAATCGCCTGAAACCTGATCGTAGTCGCTGTGGTTGGTGACGGAAACGGTCGGCAGACCCGATACTGTATATGTCAGCGGCGTGTACGCGTTTAACCTGTAAATTGGCAATGCAGCCTGCCATTCAGACTGAATAAGAACATCGTCTCCGAAATATTCGATCAGCGCGCGCACTTCAAGCGGTGTCAGGGCAGGCGATTTCGCGCGAATCAGGGCCGCAACACCGGCGACATGCGGAGAGGCCATGCTCGTACCGGAAATTGAGCTATAGGCATCCTCGGCTGTAAACCAAGTGCTCAGAATCGGCCCGTTTGAGTCGCCTCCAGGTGCAACAGTGTCAAGCGCAAGGCCGTAATTGGAGTAACTTGTGCGGCTGTCATTAATATCGCTGGCGCCAACACTTATTACCTCCGGATGGGAAGCAGGGTAATACGGCCAGTTTGTATTTTCATTCATGGCGGAAGCCACAATCATCATTCCATTCTCAAATGCTTGGCGACAAACTTCAGCTACCGTTCGGCTTGCATATGGACCACCCAAGCTCAGGTTAGCAATTATGCATCCTGCCTGGCTTGCCAACAGAATCGCAGTTGCTTCAAGTGCTTCATTTGTTCCCCCTTCCTCCTTAGTTCCAAACACCTTTATCGGCAAAACCTTGCTGCCATACGCAACGCCTACAACTCCTGTGGCGTTGTCGCCTATCGCGGCGATTGTTCCGGCCACATGCGTGCCATGCCCTTGCTCGTCATCCGGCCATTGGTCGCCTCTAAATAAATCTGTGTTAATTCCGTCTATATATCCCCAATTTCCCGCCAAATCCTCATGATCCATCCTTATCCCCGTATCAATCACCGCGATCCACTGGTTCGCGTCGCCGGTGGTCACATCCCACGCGAGGTCCGTTCGTATTGTGTCCAGCCCCCACAGCGAGCCGTCCATGTAATACGGATCGTCCGGCCAGTACGCGGGGCGAACTATGCCGTTGTACTCGACGTACTTAACCTTGTCCGCATATTTCAGCCTCAGGAGCGCGGCGACCGCGTTCGCATCCTGCCCCGGCGAGAGCCTGTAGCCGCAAAAGTTGACGTTTTTCACGTAGCCTTCGCCGTTGGGGATAATCGTTAGCCCGTGCTTCGACGCAATTTCGCGCGCAAATTCGGCGATCGCCTGGTTTTCGTAAAGCACCGGGTTGAGCATCGCGCCTTTGTTGAAATTCGAGCCGCCCGTGAGCATTGATGGATTGGCGAAGCCCTGCAGCTTGAATCCGACGATGATTTCGTCCTCTCGGTAATCCACGCCCGGCGTCATTCCCTCGGGAAGCTGGATGTACCGCGGCGCGGGAAGCCGCTCGCCCTGCTTTGGCGGGGCCGGAGCCGTGGTTGTACCGCGGATGGGGGTGACGACGCCTTTCCCGCGTCCGCAGGCGAATGCAAAAACAACGAACATCAAAACCGCAACGACGATTCCGAATCTCATCCCCGCCCTCCGTCGCAATATTCGACAGGACGGACGGATTATACCTCATCTCAAGCTCCTGTTTGCTCAGACTTTTGTGCTTTTACACTTTACAATCCCTCCGGCTTCACCGCCTCCCATGCCGCTCCTCACGACAATCGGAATCGCTGTGGGACTTGCGATGGATGCGTTCGCGGTCGCGCTTGCATCCAGCGCGGCGCTTTTGCGCGTCCGCAAGCGCCAGGTTTTCCGGCTCGCGTTTCACTTCGGGCTGTTCCAGGCGCTGATGCCGCTTATCGGATGGGCGGCCGGCCGCTCCCTCGAGCGCGTCATAGCGCCGTTCGACCACTGGGCGGCGTTCGCGATTCTGGCCGCCGTCGGTGCGAAGGCCATATTCAAGTCGGATTCCGGGAAGCGCGGCACCAAGGACGCGTCCGCGGAGCGCGGCAAAACCGCCTGGATTCATGATTCGTCGCCGGAAGCGGCGTCCATCCAATCTCAGGCCGCCTCCGCGGCGTCCGGAACCGCCGCCGCCTGCGCGCCTCCGTCCGATTCCGCCGCATGCGCGCCGCCCGCCGACCCGACGCGCGGCTGGAGCCTCGTGCTTCTGTCGCTGGCGACAAGCATCGACGCGCTCGCGGTCGGCGTTTCGTTCGCGATGCTCCGCGTCGACATCCTCGCGCCGGTGCTCGTCATCGGGGCGACGGCGTGCGCGTTCACGGTCGCCGGGATGATTCTCGGCTCCCGGCTGGGCGCGCTCTTCGGCAGGCGGATGGAGATCGCGGGCGGGATCGTTTTAATCGCGATCGGCGCGAAGATCGTGGCCGAGCATTTGATAGCATCTTAACAAGCTGCATGGATGCTGCGGCCTCAATCTGCGGAAACTACTTCATTGCTTCGATCATCGCGATCGCATCTCTGGCGTAGGCCAAACAAAAAGGGGCAGTTTTTTGAGCATCCGGAAATCGCTTCTCGTAATCCGCTTTTGCGCGATTCACCAAAAGCAAACCGAGCAGCATCGCGACGGGCCCGCAATCTCGATCCGGTTGCGACTTGAACCAGCCCAACACAAAAGAATGCTTGTTGGCTGGCGAGAGCTTTCGCGACAATTGGCTTTCGATATGCTCCACCGCCACACCGAACGCCGCGTAGTACGCCCTTCCTATGCATGCTCTGCAGAACGCCTCTCTGTGTTGCGGCGATGAAGGGTAAGCCTCAAGCGCTTCGGCCACCACCAGATATTGCGACCACTCAAATTTCATTCGAATACCGGAGATGCCAGGATATTCCCCTCGGATTCCATGAAGATGTCAAGCCACTCGGATTTCAGAAACCTGTCGAATCGGTCCATAAACTCTCTCGGGGAATCTTCGCAATGAATCTCCAGGCACAAAAACTGATTAATCGATTCCTCCGGATCGATAAACAGAGAAAGCTCAAACTTGTTGCCCGGGAATCTCTTCCGCGCCAGCGCAACGCCCTTCAGCAACGAATTCCGGCAAATTGGATTAGATCGAAGAAAGTTCCGGACGTCCGCGTCCGCTTGATCTATGAGCTTATCTTCGTTTGCGACGAGGATTTTCTGCATCTCGACACCCCGTTCAAATGCTACCCGATTTTCACTCCATCCGAATCGGCATCACGACGTAGGTGAAGTCTTGATCCTCCGGCGATGAAATAACCAGCGGAGTCACCTTGCTGTTCCAGTACAGCACCACCTTTTCGGTGCCGAGCTGGCCGAGTACGTCCACCAGGTACCCCGGATTCACCGCGATTTCCATATCTCCGCCGGTCACCTCGCAGGCGATGTCCTCCTCGCCGCTTCCAACGTCGGTCGCGTCCGTATAAAGCGAAATAACGCCGTCGTGGCTCTTGAGCCGCACTACGGGATTGTGCTGCTTGGCGCGGGACACGATGATCGCGCGCCTTAGAGCGTCGTGCATTTCGCGGCGGTCGGTCAGGACGGAGGTGGCGCGGTCCTGCGGAATCACGCGCGAGTAGTCGGGGAATTTCACGTCCAGCAGGCTGGACGCGACAAGCATCCCTTCCCATTCCAGGTAAACCTGCGAAGGAGAAAGGTAAATCTCGATCGCGGTTTCAGGGTCGGCGGGCAAAAAGCGCATAAGCTCGTCCGCGTTGTGCGCGGGCATCATGATGTCCTGCGATTCCTCGACGAACTTGCCGCGGCACTTCTTGAGTCCAAGCCTGTGCCCGTCGGTGGCCACCATATCCAGGAACTCCGGAGTGAATCTGAAAAGCACGCCGCTTGTGTAATAGCTCGAACGCTCGCCCGCTCCCTTGTACGCGCAAAACGTCGTTTTTCCGAGCGCGTCGGCCAGGACTCCGCTTTTCACCGAAACGAACTTGCCCTGTTTGTACTCCGCGACGCGCGGGAAGATGTCGGTGGCGGCGCAGACGAGCTGGTAGCGGCTGCGGCCGCCTTTAATAGTGAGCTTGCCGCCGTCCTTGACGATTTCGATGTTTTCGCCCGCCATTTTGCCAACGAGGTCGCAAATGAGCGGGCTGACAAGCAGATCGCCCGCTTCTGCAACATCGGCCGCGATATCAACCTTTATATAAAGCTCGTCGTCGGTCGCTTCCAGGCTGATCGCGCCTTCGGAGGCGGTTATTTTTACGAACTGCTGATAGCTGCCGAGTGCCCTGGTGGAAACGGCGCGCGCCACTGTTCCGAGGGCCTTGTCCAAATCGTTTCGTTTTACGCTTACCTTCATCCCCGTATCCTTCCGCCGGGTTGGCGGATTAATACTATATCATTTATATATAAAACCTAGTAGTAGCAGCAGGCCTGTTGATATGTTGGGGAATTGAGCAATCCCGCATGAATAAACACCCGCCCGTATTGATAAGACGTTGGAAATTGGCGACGCTTTTCAACCGATATGGCGAATGGCCGTCCCTTGCCTGTTGGTCAGCGCTTCCGCGCGCGCAATTCTTAATAGTTATCAACAAAACTATAGGCTAGGTTATCAACTTGGAAAGGTTTTTGATCGTCAATTCCACGTAAGGGTCTTCGACCATTTCCTTGCGGATTTTCTCGCAGGCGTAAATAACCGTGGAGTGGTCGCGGCCGCCCAGTTCCGAGCCGATCTGGGCCAGCGAAAGGTTCGTGTGCTCCCGCGCCAGGTACATCGTTATCTGGCGGGCGAACGCGACTTTCTTGGTGCGGTTGGGCGAAAGCAGCAGCTTGGAGTTGAGGTTGAAGTACTCGCAGACCGTGGAAATTATTCCGGTTATGTCAATACCGGCGCCTGTGCGCTTGGTGTCGATCAGCCCGCCCAGCACGACCTCCGCGGTTTCGAGCGTAAGCGGCTCGCCGCGGTGCGTGGTGTACGCGAGCAGCCTGATGAGCGAGCCTTCCAAATCGCGGATGTTGTCGGTTATGTGCTTCGCGATGTAGACGCCGATGTCCTGCGGAAGCGTGACGCCTTCCAGCTTGGCCTTCTTTTCGAGAATGGCGATGCGCGTTTCGAACGACGGCGGAGCGATGTCGGTGATGAGTCCGCCGGAAAACCGCGATACCAGCCGGTCGTCCAGATTTTTCAGATCCTTGGGCGAGCGGTCGGATGAAATCACAACCTGCTTGCCCTGCTCCACGAGGATGTTGAACGTGTGGAAGAACTCCTGCTGGGTTTCGGTGCGGCCCGCAAGGAACTGGATGTCGTCTATCAAAAGCACGTCCACTTGCCGGTAGATGTCGTAAAACTCCTCCATCCGCCCGCCGCGGACCTTGTGAATGAAATCGTTCGTAAACTTCTCGCTCGTAACGTATTTAATCCAAAGCGAGTTGTCCAGATTGTAGGCGAGGTGGCCGATGGAATGGAGCAGGTGGGTCTTGCCGAGGCCCACGCCGCTGTAAATGAAGAGCGGATTGTAGATGTATCCGGGTCGCTCCGCGACCGCGAGCGACGCGCTGTAGGCGAAGCTGTTTGCGGGGCCGACTACGAAGTTTTCGAATGTGAAGCGCGGATTGAGCGTGGGCTTCTCCGCGATAGTCGTCCCTTCTTCATCGGAAAATCCCGGCCTGCCGTCCTGCACGCTCGTGCCCGCCATCGAGCGGAACTCGGGCGCGACGATTTGGAATTCAAGCTCGACCGGGCCGCCCATAATCCTTCCGGCATGCTCCCGGATGAGGTGGCCGTACTGCTCCTCGATCCAGGTCTGGAGCATCGCGGATTCCACTCCCAAAACCAGCTTGTTGTCCGCGGCCTGCTCGCAGCTCAACGGCGCGATGAGCAGCTCGTACTTCGGGCGTGGTATCTCGTCTTTTAAAGCATTCTTGAGCGAGTCAAGCAGTTCGGTACCGCGCGACCGGGTCATCCGGGTCTCCTGTCGGGTCAAGCGGTTTTCAACATATAAACACCAGAATGTGAGTAACTTGTTAATTTCGGACGCACGCCGCAGATGCGCTCGGACAAAAGTCAATCCAAACGGTCCGGCGTTTCCCGAAATTGCAACCTACCCGCACCAGCCCCGCCCCCTCAGATACCCCTCTTCGACGACGGGGACGCCCATCTTAGCTCATTTTCAACGGCAAATCAATAGTTTCGGGAAAAATCTTGGCAAAAGCGAAAAAATCGTTGTTTCCGGGACTTTTCAGGCTTTTCAGGGCTTTTCGGCAAGCCAGATCATCCTTCGGCTAGCCTTTCCAAACCGGGATTTGTCGAAATCCCCCCATTTCTCCCTTACGACGAATCCCGCCTGCTCCAAAAGCCCGTCCAACTCGACCGGAAAAATCACCGCGAGCGTCACAAATCGGGCGATTCTCTCCGTTATTCCGTCCTGCCGGTGATAGACGTATAAGTATTCAAGCGTGATTTCCTGCTCCGCCGGGTAATATTCGTGCGATTGGAAAAGCGTCACCCACTGGCGGCGGTTCCTGTCGAAGAACTCTTTCACGTACTGCTGATGCACCCTTTTGCCGGTCAAAAGCTCGTGATGGGGCGCCGCGATTTCAAGATACAACTTTCCTCTGTTGACCAGCGAATGGTGGCATTGGCGCAGGAGCGCGACCCTCTCCGCCCTGCCCGTTATCAGCTGGAGGAAGTTGAACGGCGCTAGTATCAGCGGAAACCGGGATGGAAACGACGCCGTCCGCATATCGCCTCTGACAATCCGCACGTTGTTTCTGACCGCGACGTCCTCGGAGGCGAGCTTCCTCTCGAAAAGCTCGATCATTCCGTCGCTCGATTCGAGCGCGGCGACCTGGATTCCCCGCCTTGCCAGGTGGATAGCAACGCGCCCCGTGCCCGCGCCCAGCTCAAGAACCGGCCCGCCCGCGGCCGCGGCAAGCTCCGATAGCAACGGAAGGTCGTCCTTGTAGTCCGAATAGTCGCTTTCGTACCGCCACGCGTCCTCGACGGTGGCATACAGATTTGAAACGATTCCGGGCATCGCGGCGATTATCGGCATCCCAGGCGCGGAATGCAAGAGGAGAGTAATTTGGCCAGAATTCGACAGTTGACAGATTTTTCATTTTGCGGCCGGAGCTCTAGATAGATCGCCTCGCGATCCTATATTAATGGCCTATGAGAAGTCAGGGCTTGAGATTGGCAATCAAGATGGATTCTGCTTCACCGAGCTGCAGTTCTACATCGGCACGGAGATTCCCGACTTTGCGCCCGGCCAGCGGCCGTGGAAAGTCACCTTCCCCGACGGCGATCCGCTTGAATATCCGGAAACGTACACCTTCGAAATCGGCATAGGCGCGGGCGACCAGCCAGAATTCACCGGTTTCGATCTTGAAGAAGGCGTTGATTATTACGTCGCGTTCCACGTCTCGACCTGCGACGGCCAGACCGGCATGGGCTGGGACGGCGGCGAAAACGGCGGCTTTTTCTCGGAAGGCAACGGCAGCTGGAAGCGCTTCACGCGTTGGAATTGGAACGGAGGCGATCCCGGCGGCGAGTGGATTTGCGGTAATGAAACCGCATGGGCTTTCGGCGAAGGCGACTTCGAGGACGAAGGCTTCAACCGCTGGGGCTGGTACTTCTAGTACCCCGGCGCGTAGCCGAGCATAGTTTCCGAATCAAACAAACCGGCGGGCGACCGCCGGTTTTTTTTTGCGCAATCGTTGCTGATTTCGCGCGGTTCCGCCTCTTCCGGTTTGCGGTATAATCGAGCCGCTCTTTCATGCGGTTGCCCCGGGGTGCTGAATGGAGCGGTTCTCGAAATGGGCGTCGTCCGGATGGGGCGGCTCTGGCCGCTCCGGCGCCGCCATGTATGATCCCAACCGCCCTCCGCCGATGTCCTCTGCCGACAAGCTGAAATACATCTGGACGTGGCCGGCTGAAGTTTTCAAGGATGTTTACCATTATCCGGATTGGTTGACGCCCTTCGTGTTCGCCAGCCTGACAAACATAATCTCGGCCGCCGCGAGTTTCCGCTTCGACTCGAAGGCCAAGGCGGATTTCGCGATTTTTCTATGGCGCGGCAAGGAACTTGGCCACCAGATTGAGATGCCGGTGGATGTCACTTCCGCCGCGCATCCGGGGCTTAGATTTTTTCTCGCACCGCTTGCGATAATCGCGATTTGGCTCGTCGTCGCCGGCGTTATTGCCTTCGCGGGTTTCCTGCTGGACAGCGTCGAATTCAATCGGCTGTTTTCGGTGGTCGCTTTCTCTTCGCTTCCGCTTGCCTTCCGCCCTTTGATTGACTCGATAGCGAAGAATTTCTCGGATCCTTCCGTCGCTTCGATGAACGACTGGATACGCGTCTCGACGCCTTGGACGCTTTCGCCGGCAAGGTTCATTCCACCCGGAACGCTTTACAAAGTGCTTTCGTCGTTCGACCTTTTCGCGCTCTGGAGCGTGTACCTGCTGTACGTCGGTTTGGTTTTCGGTCTCGGCAACGACCCGCGCAAGGCCTCGCGCGTCGCGTTCCTGTACGCGATCGTCGCGGTTTTGGTGATCGCCTTCGTGAGAAGCTGGAAGACCTCCGTCGGTTGACAGCCGACCGATTCCTTCGATTGCGTCAAGATAATCCGCCGCGCGCCGCGCGCGCTTGGAACTTTCGCCCGAGTGGACTCATCATGGATTCGTCCGCGGGATTCGGCCCGGCCGCGCCCGCGGCGCTATAATCTTCCGGCTTCCGCCCAAGGAGGATTGCAGGATGTCAGAAATCACGGGTGCTCCCGCCGGCCCAGCGCCCGGCGAATACTGGGTACGTCAAAACGATATCCCTCCCAAAATGGGATTCGGCGCGAAGTTGTTGAACATTTTCGTAGAGCCTTCATCCGTCTTCAAAAACATCTACTACCACAACGACTGGCTGACGCCGTTCGTTGTCGGCGGGGCCTCCATGATTGTCGCGACGCTGATGCAGATGGGATTGATGAACGAAGCGCGCAGGCAGTTCAACGAAGTGATGGGCATCCCCGGCAACGCGGCCGTGGAGGGTGCGACGACGATTTCGCAGTACGTCGGCGCGTTTTTCACGCCGTTGAATCTGTTGTTCATTTGGCTCGTCGGCGCGGCGATAACGTTCGTTCTCGGCACTTTTCTTCTCGAAAACGTGGATTTCAAAAAGCTGTATTCAATCGTCGCCTGGTCGTGGATGCCCGTGATATTCACTCAGCTTATCAACGGCGTTTACAAGATGGGCCAGACTCCCGCGATTTCGAGCTACGAAGACTACATAGATTCGATGTTTCCTTGGACGCTTTCGCTTTCGCAGATTATTTCCGGGGACGGGGTGCTATTCAAAGTTCTCGGCACGATTGACGTCTTTGCGGTTTGGAGTTTTTACCTGTTCGTCCTCGGCCTGATTTTCGGGCTGCACAACCAGCCGGGCCGCGCATGGACGGTCGCACTCATTTATGCGGCCATCGGGCTCGCGATGACGTCCGGCATCTTTGCCTTGATGTACGTCTTCAAACCGCCGCAGGGTTAATATATGAGCAAGCCAGCGCGGATAGTTTTGTTTTTTGCGGTCGTCGCGGCGGCGATCGCGGTCGCTTTCTTCGCGAGCAAGGGCAACATCAAGCTTGGCGGCGACTCCGTGGCGAAGAAGGATGCAAAGGAAGACGACCGGTTCAAGCCCGCGGAGAGGGGCGACATCAACGTCATCATCAAGGCGACCGGCTCGGTCGAGCCGCGCACGCGCGTCAAGGTGAAAAGCGAAGCCTCGGGCAAGATCGAAAAACTCTTCATCAAGGAAGGCGACGATTTGGTGCCCGGCTCGGAAATCGCTGTCCTCGACCAGACCGACCAGAAGATCAATTTGCGCCGCGCGCAGCTATCCGAGCGGCTGCGCTACATCCAGCTGCAGCAGCTGAAAAACGGGAGCAACAAAAAAACACTCGCATCGCTTCAGGCGAACGTGGACTCGGCCAGGCTCGCGGTCGAAAGCGCCGAGGACTACTTCAAAAGAATTGACGAGCTTTATAAAAAGGAATACGCGACGCGCCAGGAGTACGACGACGCGAAGAAGCGGCTGGAGGACGCGCGGCTTGCGCTGCGTCAGGCCGAGGAGCAGCTTTCGATCCACTCGGAAGAAGTCAGCCCGGAAGATATAAAATCCGCGGAGATTTCGTGGCAGCTCGCGAAAGTGGATTTGGAGGATGCGCAGAAATCGCTGGGCGACGCGACGATTAAATCCCCGATCAAAGGCACCGTTTTGTCCAAGATGGTCGAAGTCGGCGACACGGTGATAAGCTCGGTGGGGACGTTCGGCGAGGGCACCACGATTTGCGAAGTGGCCGATCTCACATTCATCCAGATACGCGCGAGCGTGGACGAAATCGACATCGGTCGAATCGCGATAGGACAGAAGGCCAACGTTACCGTGGACGCCCTGCCGGACGAAAAATTCGAAGGCAAAATCGTCAACGTTTTCCAGCAAGGCACGACGCAGGGCGGCATCACGAGCTTCACCGTGATTATCGAAGTGGACAACTCGGAGCGCAAGCTTTTGTCCGCGATGACAACAAACGTCGAAATAATCGCGCAGACGGTCGAAGACGTAATTGTGGTTCCGTACGATTCGGTGCGCACCGACGACGAGCTTGGATACATCGTTTACGTAAAAGGCTCGGACGCCAAGGGACGCGTCAAACCGGAAAAGCGCAAGGTTACGATCGGCGCCACGGATTACACGTCCACCGAAATCAAGGAAGGCCTCAAGGAAGGCGAGCTTGTCATGGTCAAGGACGTCCCGCTGTCCACCCGCAAGGACTTCGGCGGCGGAGGCGTGCAGGTCTCCGCCGAGGAAAGCGAGTAAGGAGCGCAATTGGGCGTACTCGGCACGAACTTCCGGATAGCGTGGCGCAACCTGATGATGAACAAGGTCAGGAGTTTTCTCACGCTGTTGGGCTTGATGATAGGCGTCCTCGCCGTGATAAGCATCGTCTCCCTCGGCGAAGGCCTCAAGTACATGTTTTCCAACCAGATCGCAAGCATGGGCAACGACGTGATGTTTATCATGCCCGTCGTCCCCCAGCGCGCCGGCCAGAGCCGCGCGATGATGATGCCCAAGCTGTTCGAAATGGAGGACGTGGACGCGATACGCCGGGAGGGGGGGGACATTTTCCGCATCGTCTATCCCGCATACGAAATGCAGGGCCAGGCGAAGTACCGGGAGAAGAACAAAAGCATCATCATCGAAGGGACGATGGAGTTCATCCGCGAGGCCTACGGTATGGAGCTGGAGCGCGGCCGCTTCCTTGACGCCGGCGACATCCTGGCGCGCTCCCGCGTCGTCATCCTCGGCAAGAACGTCGCGGACGAGCTGTTCGGCCCTCTGGAAGATCCGATGGGGAAGCGGATACTGGTGACCGGAAGCTTTTCGCAGCAGGCGGTAACGGTGGTCGGAATTCTCAAGAAAAAGGGCGGCAACATCGGCGGCCAGGGGCTTGACGACGCGCTGTTCATCCCGTACACAACGGTGCAGAGCCGGTTCCTCGGCTCGAAAAAAGTGCAATACATCATCGCGAAAGTGGCGGACTTAAAAAAGGTGGACGAGGCGACCAAGCTTGTAGAGCGCGTCCTGCGCCGCCAGCGCCGGGTGCCAGATCCCTCGATGGACAACTTCGAGATTATGTTCGCGAGCGATTTTCTGGAGTTCGCGAACACGTTCGTCAACGGCCTCGTGACGACGTTCGGCGTAATCGCGGTAATCAGCCTTCTCGTCGGCGGAATCGGAATCATGAACATCATGCTGGTTTCGGTGACCGAGCGCACGCGCGAAATCGGCCTGCGGATGGCGATTGGTGCGAAGCGCGTCGTGATTCTGCTGCAGTTTCTCATCGAGGCCGTCGTGCTGACGTTCATAGGCGGACTGCTCGGTTTGGCTGGCGGAGTGCTGACCGGATTCGGCGTCGCGAAATGGCTCGGCGGGATGCTTAAAACCGACTGGCCGGTGCATATGCCCATACCGATAATCATCGCTACGCTGGCGATAAGCTCGCTGATCGGCATATTTTTCGGCGTCTACCCGGCGTTCAAAGCCAGCCGGCTGGACCCGATAGAAGCGCTGAGGTATGAGTAGGGGGAGAAATCGGCGGCAAAATCGCCTCAGTCGCGTTTTTGTATGAAAAAAACGCGCATATATGGTATACTCAAGCTGTCATGAGGATCTCGAAGAAAGTCAGAACTACGGTAGTCCTATCCGAAGGCGATATTCGGAAGGCGGACGAATTGGGCCGTGAATTCGGTTTGGCCACCCGCTCCGAATATTTCCGGCTTGCAATTCGCAAGTTCAATTGGGAACTGGAGCAGAGAAAATTCATTGCCGAGCTCTATGCCGGTGCCGACGATCCGGATTTGGCGCGGGAAGACGAGGAGATTGCGCAGGAATTTGCATGCACAATGATGGACGGTTTGAACCCGGACGAGGATTGGTCGGATGAAGCGATTCGCCGCGAACAAGGGTGAGGTGTTTTTTGCCGATTTGGATCCCGTGATTGGCCGCGAGCAGGCCGGAAGAAGGCCTGCGGTAATAATCAGCACCGTTCACTTGTCAGTCGCCCGCGGACTTGTAGTGGCAATTCCCGGCACCAAATTCAAAGAAGCGCATGAATCGTATTCTTATGCCGTCAATGTGCCTCGCGGAGTCGCCGGTCTTCCTCTGAATACAACTTTCCTGGTTTATCAAACAAGGGTGCTGGACGTATCGCGTCTTTCCTTCCCGAAAATAGGCGATCTGCCAGACCAATATATGAGATCGATTGAGCGATGCCTGCTGCGGCTGTATGAAATAAATCCCTTCGCGGATTACGATGTTTTCGCATAGGCCAAGATTCAAGCCCGAGCCGGATTCCCCCCTTGTGCTAAACTTTTCATCCCCGCTGCGGCGGCGTTAATTCCTTGCGCAGAGTGATCAAATTCGGCGGAACGAGCATCGCGGATCCAGACCGCATGCGCCGCGCGGCCGAATGCGTGACGCGGCTCACCGAGGCGGGCGAGCAGGTGGCGGTGGTGCTCTCCGCGATGGGCGACGACACGAACCGCCTGCTGACCGCGGCGTACGCGGTCGCAAACGGCGGCGCGGACCCGCAGGACGTCTACCGCATCGCGCTCCAGGGCGAGCAGAACAGCGTCCTGATGATGTGCGCCGCGCTGAAGTCTCTCAAGGTCACCCCCGTTCCGTTCATTCCCACCGACCGCGAAAACTGGCCGATTATTGTTGACAGCGACGACAATTCTCCTATCGCCACGACGAAAATAAACGAGGAGCGCAGCATCACCCTTCGCAGCGAGAAGACCCAGCAGCGCTTCCGCCGCTACGTCACCCCGCACCTTCGCGGCGGCGCCGTCCCCGTCATCGCAGGATTTTTCGCGCTCTCCTCCACCGAGCAGCTGGTTACGCTGGGACGGGGGGGGAGCGACATCACGGCCTTTATCGCGGGCCGATACATCGGCGCGGACGAAGTGATCATAGTCACCGACGTGGAGGGAGTGCTCGACGCCGACCCGCGCATGGCCGGCAAGAACGCGAAGCTGATCGAGGAGCTTTCCGTCGAGGATCTGGAAGCGATGAGCGGCGCCGGCAGCCGCGTCATCCACCCCCGCGCCCTGCGCTTCAAGACCGAAGAAATCAAGGCGCGGATCATGGATTACAAGAACCTCGACCGCCTCGGCTCCTCCGGCACGACCATCCTAGGCAGCTCGCAGGCCAGCATCTTCACGAATCCGGCGAAACTGGCCGTCGTCACCCTCGTCGGGACGAACCTCGCCCGCCAGGCCGGGCTGCTGGCGGAAATCGCCGACCGGCTTTCGGGCATCCCGATCAACAGCATCGTCGGCACCGACCGGTTCATCCAGATTTACCTGGACGACCGCCGGGGCGAAGAGGCGTACAGCGTGCTGCACAACTTCCTTGCCGAGCACCGCGACGCCTTCCAGAACATCACGATAAAGGGCGACATCGGCGAAATCCGGCTGCGCAGCAGCAGTTTCATCGACGAGCCGGGCGTGCTTTCCGAGATTACCGGGCTGATTTCCAGCCGCCGGATAAACGTCCTCGAAATCGTGACGATGCTGTCGGATATCTATATCTACGTGCACTGGGACAACATCCGGGACGCGGCGGGCGCCCTTTCGGCTATGGTCGAAACCGCCCCGACGCTTTTCCAGGAGAATTGATCGACAGGAGGCCGGGCGCCTCGCCCGGATTCATTGCGCCGTCTACCCTGGATTCCTCGCTGCGTGCGCCCGCTTCCTTGCGCCGTCCCAGCGGGATTTCTCAATGCGTGCGCCCGATTTGGGAGTGCGGGAGCTTGCTTTCGCCCTTTCACCGGCAAGCCCGTGCGCTCGCATATGCGTAACCGCATCGCGGCCGCCAAACCGCCCGCCATCGCGGCCGCGGCATCGGGCCGGATGGCGGCCGCCGCATCCACCGCCAAAACCTGCGCGGGTTCGCCCCGCCGCACCTATGCCGCACCTATGCCAAATTGCGCGACGCGGTGTGGGAGGCGAGGGATTAAAGAATCCGCGGGCGTGGTAAAATTGGAGTCGGTTTCGCCGGTCCAACAAGGAGCGTAATGGGACATGTCTCCGCAGGTTATAACTAAAACTTTCACCGCGATGCTAAATCCGGGATCGCCGAGAATTTCATCGTATCTCTGGCTCACGCACAGGTTGTGGAGCCACCAGCTCGAATTCGTCATTTCCGAATACCTGCATCTCCGCAGAGCCGCGGAAATCGCCCGCGCCGGCGGAGACATTGAAAAGGCGACAAAGAGCCTCGGAATCGAGGGGAAGGCCGCGGTCAAGCACAAGTTCATGCAATTCGTGCAGCGGTTCCAGGACCGTTACGGCTTTGCTTTTGACGAGGCCAAAACAATCGCGCTCCGAATGGGCGAGATGAGCGACTGGTTTCTGGTCGCGCCCGAAGGATCGGACATCCGCGTCCCGCAGAACATGCACGGTTTTTTCCAGAGACTCACGAAGATAACGAAAACAGGATTTTCAAACGTTCATCCAAAGGAAAAACCGGAGTACATGACGGACTGGCTTTTGGATTTTCAGAAGCGCGGCATAGTCCAGTTCGACCGGGACGAAATGCTTGGAATAGGCTGGTCCGAAAAGCTATACAACACCGCGGCGCATCACATCAGAAGCCAGGGCGAGCTGCGCAAGCAGCGTGAGAAAGACCGTGCGGATTGGCGGGCCGCGCGGGACGAATTCGAAAAAAAGCACGAGAGGTTTTTCGCCGAGCGCTACGGCTTTTTCCGCGAATACGAAGAACAGCGCACAAAACAATCCGCGCAACTGCTGGCCCAATCGCAACCCGGACGCAAGATGAGGGACGATGTAAGAATCCGCGGCCGGATGGTCAAGGGAATAAACCGCGTTATGGCCGCATGGGCCGACGAAGGCTTGTGGAAACCGAAAAAACCCGTCGAGCACGCCTACCTTGAATCGCGTATCGAGCGGAGAAAGGCGATTTTTCATAATCTGCGGGAAGCGGACGGCGAAGCCTTCGGCGACCACCTGTTTTTCGGATGGCTGGCGGAGCATGCCGACGACTGGCCCGGATTCCCCGACGATCTAAAGGTGCTTCTCGATTACAACAGCCGGTTTCTTGACGACAGGATGCCCAAACCCATCGGCTTTTCGCGGCCGTCCTTCGACAAACATCCGATCTGGTACGAGCTTGAGGAATGCTTCGATCCATGGCCCGATTTGAAATACTACAAGGCGGATTTTGCGGCGAAAACCTTATTCATGCGCGTAGTCATGCCGAAAGCCGACACCCGGAAGGAAAAAGGGCAGGATCGCTGGAATCCCGATGCATCCGGACTTCCGCCACTATCGGATTCGGAGATAGAAGACATCATCAAGAATCCGTCGCTTGCAACCGTTCTTCCCGTTTCCATACCGTTCAAACCCGATTCGAGGCTATGCAAAAATGTCTCGGTCGATGAATCGGCGGACAGGCAAAGGGAATTTCCGTATCTTATCCGCGATGAAATAACGAAAGAACGCTACCCGTTCCGGCTGGGAGGCATTAAACTCGTTTTCCGCCCGCGCCCGGTGGATCGAAAAAACAGCGACCCATACGCGTATTTTTCCGCGCAGGTGCAAATGCCTTTCGACCGGCCGAGGAGGGCGAAAGCCGAATCGCGCAAGCTTGAACCCGGAACGCGTGTCCTGTCGGTTGACCTTGGATGCCGGCATCGCGCGTTCGGCGCCGTGCGCGAATACGACGGGATAGGCGGAAGCATCCCGGTATGGTCTGGGCCGATAAAGCCTCCCGGCGGGCGGCACCTCGCGCATGTGGACGCCCACGAAGAAGCGCACCGGAAAAAGCGAAGCGCGTCGCAGAAATCCAAAACCGGTAAAATGAAATTCCTCAAGCGCGGCCAGGTTTTCGACGTTGATTTCCGTGAACATATAGTAAATCTCAAAGACGACATCGCGAAGCAGACCGCCCATGCGATTGTCGAAACGGCGGTCAAGCACAAGGCATCCGTAATTGTGATGGAGCTTCTGGAAGGATACAAGCCCCAGACCGACCGGACGCGGCGGGAAAACCGCAGGCTCCGCACCGCGTCTTTCCGGGCGCTTTACCATGAGCTGACATCGGAAAAGGGCAAGGGGAAAAACAGGCAGGGCGTTGACCGGGCGGGCGCGTACGGAATTCCGGTTTACTCGTTCGCCGCGGCGTATTCCAGCCGGGTCTGCCACAAGTGCGGCTGGCCGGGCAATCGTTGGAGCGAAATTCCCGAATCGCTTTTCAGGAACAAGACCGGCAAAGACGGATTGCCGCTTACCCACAGAAAGATCGCCGGAAAAGAAATAGTGCAAAGCGACATCGGCAAGGTGCTGGTCCAGCCCGGCGGCAAGCTTTTCTGTTGCAGCAATCCGGAATGCGGCGTGGTCAAGATCAACGCCGACTACAACGCGGCGCAGAACCTTCAAAGGCAGTTCTGCGCCGAAAAGCTGATTGAGTCGCGGGCCGACGGGGAGCAGCAGAAACTGAAACACCCGGCGGAGGGCTGGATGCCTAGAAAGGAATTTTGGAAGCAAGTCGAATCCGGCGTTGTTTCAAAGCTGGCGTCGCGTGGATTTCAAATAGCTGGATTGACGAAGCGCGATGTGGTATAATCGCGCCGAGGACGGTGCAAAACCGTCCGGCCGGGCGTGGTAACCACCACGCGCCAGCGAGGCTGACTGTGTCGTGCCGGGCACTGCGTACGGGTTCACCCCCGGGGCTGTTGAGTTGCGGGCTAGGGCCTCGAATCTGCAAATTTTGCGCTCGTCCGTTTACTTTTTGGATTGGTGTAACCTCTCCAAGCGTGAAAACCGGCCATGGTTACACCGAAACGCGCTTTTTCCAGCATTCATGCGCATTAGTACGAATCACATAGCGCGTTTTCCGTGCCGCTTCGGCACCGGTTTTGGCGGTCGCGGGACAGGTTACACCGGACGCCCCCGGCGGCCCAATGCCGGTGCGGGCTCCAGGCGCCGGGGGTTCAAATCGCGAGCGAGCGAGCATGCAGATTGACACGATCCGATTAGCGACAGGGACATTATCGCTGCATTACGTTCAAATCGCGAGCGAGCGAGCATGCAGATTGACACATGGCAGCTTGAAGGGCACTACACGTTAAACTTGACATTCGAGTTCAAATCGCGAGCGAGCGAGCATGCAGATTGACACTCCTTGTTGTCCTTACTCATGCTCCACCTCGATTTAAGGATTTCGTTCAAATCGCGAGCGAGCGAGCATGCAGATTGACACTTACATATCGAGCTGTAGCGGATGGTGGATGGTGGGGGAGGCGTTCAAATCGCGAGCGAGCGAGCATGCAGATTGACACATCAAATTGATTATCCGTCTTTCACAGAAGCGCTACGGGCCGGTTCAAATCGCGAGCGAGCGAGCATGCAGATTGACACTGCCCAACGGGCGTATGAGAAGCTGCTCCGAGAGATCAAACTCGAGTTCAAATCGCGAGCGAGCGAGCATGCAGATTGACACTCCCTATTGACAAAGTCAAGGGGCGCGGTAAGATTTCAGTAGCGGTTCAAATCGCGAGCGAGCGAGCATGCAGATTGACACTGTGCGTAATTAAACCGGCGCTCTAAATCAACTGAAAAATGAAAAAAAAAGCTTTATATATTTCCGACCTGGAAGTGGCGCTGCGCAAGCGGAGCGACCGCATCGTCGTCGAGAAAAAGGGCGAGAAAATCGCGGAAATAAGATGCGACGAACTCGACACCGTGATACTTCTCGGGCCGATTGAGTTTTCGACGCAGGTTGTATTCAAGCTCGCCCAGCACAACATCGAACTTGCGCTCTGCACCAGAGACGGCAGGCTTGTCGCCCAGCTCACCCCGCCGTGCCCGGCGAATATTTACAGATTGCTTAAGCAGTACGACCTTTTGCGGAAGCCCTGCTGGGCGCTTGCATCGGCGAAAAACGTCGTCGCGGCGAAATTGCGCGGCTGTATCCGCCTGCTGGACGACGTTTCAAAAAATTTTGGATCGGAAAAGCTGCGCGACGCGCTTCATAAAATGAAAGAACGAATCGCGGGTATTGACTCCGCTGAAAACCTGCAGACGCTTCTCGGAATCGAAGGCGCTGCGGGGGAGCTTTATTTTTCGGTTTTCGGCCTGATGGTGAAGGACGTACCTTTTCCTGGCAGGCACAGGCATCCGCCGCAGGATCCGGTTAACGCGGTGTTGTCGCTATGCTACCGGCTGGCGGCATCCGAACTGAACGGCCTTATCGACGCGGCCGGACTTAATCCCGCGCTCGGTTTTTACCACAAGCCCGAATACGGAAGACCGTCGCTTGCGCTCGATTTGCTGGAGGAGTTCCGCGCGCCGCTATGCGACAGATTCGCAATAAAAAGCTTCAATCTTGGGAAATTCAAGGCAAGCGATTTCGAATCGGAGGAAAACGGGGTCCGGTTCAAGCCCGATTCCTTTAAGTCCTTTCTACGCTCATGGGAGGAATATCAAATGGAGGAATTCAATCTGGACTGGGGCGTCAAGACTTGGAACGACGCGTTCAGAGCTTCGATTTCAATTTTAAGCGAAGCCGTGGACTCGGGAAAACCCTACGCTCCAATTCCCCTGGAAAAGAAATGAGCGAAGATTTATCGCTGTACATCGTTTGCTACGACATTTCGTCCGACTCGACCCGTACAGCGCTCGCGAATGACCTATTGGATTTCGGCGCTCGGGAGCAGAATTCGGTTTTCGAAGTGACGGTCACGCGGGACAGATACGAGACCTTGCTTCAAATACTGAAATCGGTCGAACTGGGAAAGGACGATTCGATAGCTGTTTATCCTGTATACAAAGATGCAGTTGCGGGAATTGTGCGATTTGGAAAACAGCCTCCTCCCGCACAGGATGTCTTGGTGTTTTAACCTTTCAATCACCCCGTGTAGCCCGCGTCGCGCCCCTGGTC
>JABRWB010000092.1 GCA_039961635.1 bacterium | reverse complement strand
GTCGGGATGTGCATCGACGGGGGGGGGGACGACGAGTATTCCTGCGGGATTTACGCGCTGGGCGGCGGCTACTGGAGCGGGATCGGAATCTGCGCCGACAAGGGCGGAAACGACAGATACACGAGCGCGCACTACACCCTCGCCGCGCCTCCGCACTACGCGCTGGGGATTTTCCAGGACGACGCGGGCGACGATGTGTACTACGGCTACCTGCGCCAGGCAATCGGGCACGGCCGCGATTTTTCGCTGGGCTGGTTCGAGGACTCCGCGGGCGACGACTTTTACCAGGGCGGGAACATGTCCATCGGCACCGGCAACATCCAGTCCATCGGCGTCGTTTGGGACAAGGGAGGCGACGACACGTACCTTTTGTACGGCGTCGGCCTCGGCCAGACCTGGACGGACTCGATGGGCTCGATCCGCGACTTCATCCCGACGATCGGGCTGTTCATAGACGGGGGGGGGCGCGACCGCTACCTGGAAATCCCCACGAACATCGAGCGCGTTTTCGACGGCGATGTGAATACGCTTTCTCCGCTTGCGTTCGCGGGCGACGGGAAAACATGGAAGCGGGGCGACAACCTGAACGCGCCGTACGCCAAATCCGTCGGAATCGACGCGGGTTAGGATCGGCCGCGCATTGCGCGGCGGTTGACCGGCCGCGCGGATTTCATTACATTACTTTCGCTTTTTCCGGAGGATAAACGTATGCTTAACCGAATCGCATTCAGGGGAATCGCCATCCTCGCGCTGGCGCTTGCCGCGCTCGCCGCGCCCGCGCTTGCCGCTACCGAGGCGCGCGTGAGCGAGTTCCAGCTCTACACGCTCGACGACAAGGGCGGCAAGCACCCGACGAGCGTTTTCAACGACTTCCACGACGTCCGCTACGACATAGTCGTCGAGAACAACAAAACTCACGAGATTTCGGGCGGGCTTTGCTTCGTCTGGATGTGGTACGGCGAGCCGATGTACGGCGGATTCTGCGAGTCGGTGTACAAAATCGCCCCCGGCAAGACCGCCGAGTTCCGCGGTTTCCCTATCGCGCGGCCCGAGCCGATGCCGAAGGAGCTGGTCGACGCGAAGGGTCTGAACATCGCCCGCGTGTGGGCCGGACGGACGCCCGACCACGCGTCCAAAAACTGGGTGCTGTACGTGTTCGCGGACGACAACGGCGACGGGGACTTTTCGGACGCGATTGCGATTTACAACGCCACGTTCGACGCCGGCGGGTACGCGTTCGCGGGGTAAAAGGGCTCCAACTGAACCGGGTAAAATGTACATGCCGCCGTTTTGCTCCGGCGGAATCAAGACGTTAACACTTTTCGGTTTCGGATTTTTATCGAGATGGGCGAGGGCGGTATGCACGACGACGAAGTCCCGTCATTACGCGCCTGCTGGACGCGGGCGTCCCGGCGTATTTCGATGCGCCGCAGTGGTTCCAGGACAGCTACCGGTGCTTCCCGGTGAAAGATCCGATGGGCAACACCGTCGAGATTTACACCGACGGCCCGAAAGATGCGGAGTGGGGGTAGGGGAAAAGCTGCATTTCCTTAGATTTTAAACTTGTCCGGTGGAGCAGTTTGAAGATTAACTTTTAACCACCCTCCCCACCGCTTCCGGGATCCCGTCGTAGCTCTCCGCGATGACCGCGCCCGCATCCCGCAGCGCCGATATCTTGCCCTCGTACGTCCCCCTGCCGCCCTCGATGATCGCCCCGGCGTGCGAAAATCTCGTCCCCTCCTTCGCGCCCCTGCCGCCGATGTACGCCACGAGCGGCTTCGAGAACTCGCCCCGTTGGATCATCTCCGCGCACTCCTCCTCCTGCGTCCCGCCGATCTCGCCGAACATCACCACCGCGTCCGTATCCGTGTCGGCCTGGAATTTGCGCAGGATCGCCGGGTGCGGCAGCCCCACGATCGGGTCCCCCCCTACGTGGACGATGCTGGAGCATCCTATCCCCGCCTTGCCGAGATAATACGCGATGCTTGACGTTATCCCGCCGCTGCGGGAAGTGACGCCCACGCGGCCGCGCCGGAAAAACTTCCGCGCGCTCTCCGCGC
>JABRWB010000091.1 GCA_039961635.1 bacterium | reverse complement strand
GGATTTAATAGGCTCCGGCGGTTCCGGCGCGCCGAATGCCAGCGGCGCCGGCTTCGGCGGCGCGGTCTCGCTCGGCGCGGACGCCACGCGGACGGCGACCTTCCGGCGAAGCGCCTTTTCGAAATCCATTATTTCCGCCACAAGTTCGTGTTTCTTCATCTTGCGGTGGTTCTTGATCCCGCGGTCTTTCGCGAGGTCATAGAGCTGGTTGATAGTCATACCTTCCAGCGTTTCCTGGTCGTAGTAAGTTTCTTCAGACATTGTTACTCCTGTGCAATTCAGTTCGCGGAGGCTAGTTGATCGCGTAAATATCCTTGAACTGGCGGTATTTATGCTCACAATCAAGCCCGTAGCCGACAACGTAACAATCGGGGATCACGAAACCGACATAATCGAGCTTAAGTTCGACCTTCCGCCTGTCGGGTCTGTCAAGGAAGCTTGCGGTCGCAAGGCTTGCCACCTTGCGGGTTTGAAGGTTGCGCTCTATATAGTTGAGCGTCAGCCCGGTGTCTATTATATCCTCAAGAACGAGGACATGTCTACTTTCGATGTCTTCGTCCAGGTCTTTCACCAGCTTCACGACGCCGCTGGACTCGGTTCCCTTATAGCTGGACACCGAAAGGAAATCGTACGTCACGGGCACAGTCAGCTTGCGCGTCAGGTCGGCGTGGAACATCGTCGCGCCCTTGAGGACGCAGATGATATGAAGCTCCTTTCCCTCGTAGGCGGCGCTGATTTCCGACGCAAGCTCGCTTACGCGCTTCTCTATTTGTTCGGCGGAAAAAAGCAGTTTGAAATGCGGGGGTATCTTAACGCTCATCTTGTCACTCCCATTCGATGGTCGCCGGCGGCTTGGACGTAATGTCGAGCGCGACGCGCACGACGCCCTTGACCTCCGACAGCACGCGATTGGATATTTTTTCCAGCACGGGGAACGGGACATGCGTCCAGTCCGCGGTCATTTCGTCTTCGGATGTCACGGCGCGCACGACTATGGGATAGCCGTACGCGCGCGCGTCGCCCGTGACGCCGGTTGTCTTGATTGAAGGCAGCACCCCGAAGGCGCGGGTGCGCCCGTCGTACAGATCGGCCGCGATTATCTCTTCGCGGATTATCGCGTCCGCGTGCTGCAGTATGGCGATTTTCTCGCGCGTCACCTCTCCTACCACGCGGATTCCCAGCCCCGGCCCGGGGAACGGCGGGCGGTACGCGATCGAATCCGGCAGCCCAAGCTCCACGGCGAGCCGCCGTATCTCGTCCTTGAACAAATCGCGCAAGGGTTCGATTAGTTCGAGATTCATTTTTTCCGGAAGTCCGCCCACGTTGTGATGGCTTTTGATCACGTGCGCGTGCTTGCCGATTCCGCTGGATTCGATTATATCGGGATAACTCGTTCCCTGCGCGAGATAGCGGATGCCCTCCAGTTTGACCGCTTCTTCCTCGAATACGCGGATGAATTCCTCGCCGATGATGTGCCGCTTGCGCTCCGGCTCGTCCACTCCCGCGAGCCTGTCCAGGAAACGCTCGCTTGCGTCGATCGGAATTAGCCTGCTTCGAAAGTTGGCGCGGAATGTCTCGATGACTTCCTCGGCCTCGTTCTTGCGCATCATTCCGTGATCCACGAATACGCACACAAGCTGGTCGCCGATCGCCCGATCCACGATTGCGGCGGTCGTCAGACTGTCCACGCCGCCGGAAAGCCCGCACAGCACCTTCTCGCCGCCGACTTTCGCCTTGATCCATTCCACGCTGCGAGCGATGAAGCTTTCCATCCGCCAGTTCGGCTGCGCGCCGCACACGCGGAAAAGGAAATTCGCGATGAGGTCGCGTCCCCATGGTGTGTGCGTCACTTCCGGATGGAACTGCACCGAGTAAATCTTGCGCTCGACGTTTTCGAACGACGCGACGGGCGTGTTCATGGTGTGGCTGGTCGCAATGAAGCCGGGGGGCGCGGTCGCCGTGATGTCGCCGTGGCTCATCCAACAGATCAAGTCAGGGTTGAGTCCTTTGAACAACGCGCTTTCTGGCACATCCACCGTCAGCTCGGTTTTACCGTACTCCCGGTTCTTCGCCGCCGACACCTCGACGCCGAACACTTTGCCGATGAGCTGCATCCCGTAGCAGATGCCCAGCACAGGAATTCCGAGATCGAATATCTCCCTGTCCACCTCCGGGCTGCCGAACTGGTAAACGCTGTTCGGCCCGCCGGAAAGCACGATGCCCGCGGGCTTCATTTCGCGAAGTTCGGCCGCGGAAAGCGTGTTGCCGAAAATCTCGCTGTAGACCGAGTGTTCGCGCACGCGTCGCGCGATAAGCTGGGTGTACTGGGAACCCAGGTCGATTATCGCTACCTTATCGAAATCCCCGTTTGTCTGCCAGGTCATGGTCGAATGAAAAAATACAACAGGAGCCGGGGCGCCACGCCCCTTGCGAATCCGGCCCAAAGCGGCCGGCCTCCTGATTCCACTATTTCCTCTGCTTCATCTGCAGGGTCTTGCCCTCGCTTCCGAAGCTAAAACTTACGTAAAGCTGGGTTTTGTGAAACTCGCGGATGTTCCCCGCTCCGGCGAGCCCCATGCTGCTTTTGATTCCGCCGATCAGGTTCTGCGTTCCGTCCGACACGCGGGCCGGGCCGAACAGAACCTGCGAAAGCGGGATCCCGCCGCCCGCCTTGACGCGCGTCCCGCGCGGCAGGTGCGCGTGCGGCGCCGCCATCCCCCAGTGGTACGGATAGGCGGGCGCCTCCGGGCATCCGGCGAACACGCTGCCGAACATAACCGCGTCCGCGCCCGCGGCGAGGCATTTCGCAACCTGTCCGGATGTGCGCATCCCGCCGTCGGTTATGACCGCGACGCGCCTGCCCGATTCCTTTTCGTAGTCGTCGCGCGCGTCCGCGGCTTCCGCGGTCGCCGTAATCTGGGGTACGCCCACTCCCGTCACGTCGCGCGTCGTGCAGGCCTGGCCCGGCCCCACGCCGACAAGTATCGCGTCCGCGCCCGCGCGCATAAGCTCAATCGCGACTTCGTAGCCCACGCAGTTGCCCACGATGAGCGGGATGTCTATTCCGGCGCACAACTCCGCGATATCGAGCACCTCGCCCGATTTCGAGCGGTGCTTCGGCGATGTCACGGTGCTCTGGACGACAAGAATTTCCGCGCCCGCTTCCTTTGCCGCCGCCCAGAACTTCTTGACGCCCAGCGGCGTCAGGCTGACCGCGGCAATCGCCCCGGCATCCTTCATCTCGCGCACCGAGCGCACGACAAGCTCTTCCTTTACCGGCGCGGCGGAATACACGTCCTGCAGAACCGGTGTCGCTTCCTCGTCAGACGCCTGGACGATGCGCGAAAGCTTTTCCTGCGGGTTCTCGTACCTTCCCCACACGCCTTCAAGGTTCAGCACGCCGAAGCTGCCCGCGTTGGTGAACAGCGCGGCGACGCTCGGGTCAACCACGCTGTCCATCGCCGAGGCGATTATCGGAATCGAAAACGTGCGGTTCTTGAGCGCGAAGCTCACGTCCACGTCTTCGGGATCCACGGTCGAGGCGGACGGGGCGAGCGAAACGTCGTCGAATGCCAAAGCCAGCTTTGCCTTTCTGTGTTTGGATATAAGGAAATCCAATGGTCGGGCCTTCCTGCGGGAAACTTATGGGGGCTCCCCGGATTGGGGAAGCCCATATATACCACCGGCCCGCGGCGCTGTCAACGAAACTCCCCGCGGGCGCGAGGTTGAGCAGCCTTATACCCGGTTTCACGAGGGATAATTTTATGTTTTATGGAGTCGGGTCGTCGCGGGACGCGGACATCGGCTCCTTTTTTTCTTGATTCTGTTTTTTGGGGCGCGGATAAGGCCGGGCCGGCGAGACGTGCTATACTTCACCCGTCTTTCAGGCATCGGGGAGCGCAAGCTGAGAGGGCGCCCGCAAGGGACGCCGACCCGCAGAACCTGATCCGGGTAATGCCGGCGCAGGGAATCGCAAAACTCCCCCAGCACCTGGATTTTCGGCAAGGCGCGCTTTCGCGCTAATTTTGCGAGAGGTGGTGGGTATGTCGGATGCAAAGCAGGCTGCGGCGCAGCAGGCAACGGGCGAGTGGGAGGAAATGAAGGAATCGTCCACTCGCGAGGCCGGACGGCTGTCGGGCCTCGACACGTTTCTTTTGTGGTTCGGCGCGGCGGTCGTCATCGACGAAATGTGGAGCGGCGCGCAGGTGACGCCGCTTGGCATCGGTTTGGGGCTAATCGTAATCCTCGCCGCCAAATTCACGGGGAATCTGCTCCTCGCGCTCGTCGCGCGGATGGGCTCTGAGGCGCTTGTGCCGACAATGGTGCTTTCGCGCGCCAGCTTCGGAATACGCGGCAGCGTTTTCCCGGCGGTGTGCAACATCCTGCAACTCATCGGATGGACGGCGTACATGCTGATCGTCGCGGCCAAGGCCGTGGGGATTTTGTTCGGTGCGGAGCTTACCGGCGCGCAGCAGTTCTGGACGATACTCGCGCTGGGGCTCTTAACAACCGCATGGGCGGCAGGCGGAAGCCGTTACTGGAAGATCGCCAACAATATCGCCGTATTTATGTTGATCGCGCTGACAATCGTGATGACGTACGGCGTGTTTTCCAAATTCACCATTGACGAACTGTTGCGGGTAGTTCCGCCCGCCGGGCCTTCGCCGATGCTGACGTTCGATTTTGTCGTCGCGATGGCGGTTTCATGGGTGCCTCTCGCCGCTGATTACGGAAGGTTCGCGTCGTCCCGGCGGGCCGCGTTCGCGGGAACCTACTGGGGATATTTCACCGGCTCCGCCTGGATGTACGCCATCGGACTGATCGCGGGAATGGCGTACTTGAAGCTCCATCCCGGAACCGCGGTGGAAGCGCTTGAGCCGAACACCGTCGTTTTGGGCGCGCTGCACGGAATGAAACTCATTTCCGCGGGCATCTTGTTGATCGCGCTTTCGACTATCACCACCACGTTTCTGGACGTTTACTCGACTGCGGCGAGCTCGCTCAATATATGGCCGAAGGCGAACGCTTCGTTGCTTGCGGTAATCGGCGGGCTCTTCGGCACCGCGCTGGCGTTTTTCGTAAAGATGGATCAGTATACGCAGTTCCTGCTGCTGATCGGCGTGGTATTTCTTCCAATGTTCGCTGTCGTCGCCGCGGATTATTTTTTCGTGAAGAAATGCAGGATAAATTCGGCCGCGCTGTTCGATAGGGGGGGAGAATATTGGTACGCGGGAGGTTTCAACGCGGCCGCGATCGCGGCTTGGATCATCGGAATGGCGATTTCGCTCTGGGCGGGCGCGCCCTGGTGGCTCGGCGCGATATTCGGAATCGAAACTTGGCAGGCCTGGCCCATCGGCGCGGCGATTCCGAGTTTCGCGGCATCGGGGGCGATATATCTTCTTCTGGCGAAGCTCGTTTTGAAAAAGAGCTAGAATTAGACCGTGGAGTCGTCCGCTGCTACCGTGTTTCTTCCCGGCTGGGCACGGGAGCTTGCATCCCGCTACTTCAGCCGCACGCAGAGCACGTTCATTCTTCACGGCAACACGCGCGACCTCATCAGGTTCGATGACGGCAGCGCCGCCGTCAGGTACGTCCCCCTTGTGGAGTACCTCACGCGCGCGCTTTTCGCGCGGCGCAAGTTCGTGCTGGGATACGACCTGTCGCGCGGTCTGTACCTCGCCGATCCTTCCGCCGCGGACGAATTCGCGCGCAAGCTGCGCGCGATCGACGCGGTGGCCGGGACGCGGTGGACAGCGGAGCTTCCCTCGTCGCCGCATGCGGTGATTTTGTTTTTCCAGCGGTTCGTCAAGGCGCTGGCGGTTTCTCCGGATCCGGAGTCCAGGCGCGTCGCGCTTATTCTCGATTGGGCGGAGACGATATTTCCGAAGGCCGACCTGCCGCAGCTTTCCGCGGAAGACCGCGCCGCCGAAATCGCGCTGGAGCGGCTTGCCGAAAGCCGCGAGGTGATAGACGGCGACGTGACGCTTGTATTGATAACGGAGGATTTGTCGTCGTTGAGCTCCCGCATCGTCGAGAACGCTTACACCTCGCCGATTTGCGTTCCGATTCCGAGCGAGCCGGAGCGTCGCGAATATATCAGCTGGTGGCTTTCATCCGAGGGGAGGGGGGCGAATTCAGCCTCCGCTGCGCAATTTCTTTCGCAGCTCCAATCGGTTTCAGCGGCGAGCGCGGGGCTGACGCTGACGCAGATCGGGCACATTCTGGCGGAGTACGAGCAGGACACGACGGGGGGGGCGAAAAAGGACTGGCGCGATTACATCTACGAGCGCAAGCGCAGGCTGATCGAGCAGTCGTGCGCCGGTATGCTGGAATTCGTCGGCAGCGAAAAGCAGACGCTGGACCTCGTCGCGGTGCACGATCTCGCGGTCGCGGAGCTGCGCAAGGACGCCGCGCTTTTCCGCGCCGGCGAGTTCGCCGCGGTGCCTTCGGGATATTTGATTTGCGGGCCGTCGGGCTGCGGCAAGTCGTTCCTCGTTCGGTGCTTCGCGGGCGAGGCGGGCGTGCCTTGCGTGGAGCTTCGCAACTTCCGCGACAAGTGGGTGGGCGCGACCGAGGCCAACCTGGACCGGCTTCTTTCGGTGCTGTCCGCGCTTTCGCCGGTCGCGGTGATCGTGGACGAGGCGGACGCGGCGCTCGGCGACCGAGGCGCGGGCGAAGGCGACAGCGGGCTTTCCGGCCGCGTCTTCTCCCGGCTGATTTCCTTTATGGGCGATCCGAAAAACCGCGGGCGAGTGGTCTGGTTTCTCATCACGAACCGGCCGGACCTTCTGTCAATCGATTTGAAACGCCAGGGGCGCGCGGAAAAACACATTCCGCTTTTCGCCCCGCAGAGCGCGGCGGATTACGAAGATCTTTTTCTGGCGTACAGGAAAAAGCACAAACTGCCGCTCGGATTCTCGCGGCTGGCGGATGCGTGCGACCCGGCCGCGCTGAAGCTATCCGGAAGCGATCTCGAAAGCGTGTTCTTCCGCGCGTACGCTCGCGCCAAAACCGCGAAATCGGAAGACATCGAAGCGTCGCATTTCAAGGAAGCGCTGGAGGATTTCATCAGTCCGCAGTATCCGGACGAAATCGAATACCAGACGCTTCTCGCGGTAGCAGAATCCACAAGCCGCGCGCTCATCCCCAAAAAGTATAGAATGGAGCAGCGCGCTCTCGCGGAAAGGCTCGCGGAGCTGAAGACGAGGCTGCCGCGGGGATGACCTTGACTGCAGTCGCGTTGCGCTCCAGATTTCGCTTGTGGTTTGAATTCATATGGGAGTGCACCGGCTTGCCGGTGCCACAGGAAAGTTCAACCGCTAAAAATCGTCAATGACATTAATTTTGTCGAACTTTATTCGTTCCAATATTGTCTGAAACTCGTTTTCGCACTCTTCTCTGAACCTGCGCGCGGAGCAAAACGGATACGATTCAGCCCGCTTGACGATTTCATGTTTCACGGGGTTGTACATTACGTAATTCAATCTTGCGTACAGGCTTCGCTCGTAAGTGATTCTCGTGTCCCAGAAATTGTGCCAGACCTGCCTGCCAGGCATGGAGGCAACCTTGTTGGCTTCCCTCGCCGTCACCGAATGCAAGTGTCGAATAAACGTTTTCAGCGAGTCGGGATTGTCGCACGATCCCACAAAATGGTAATGATTGGGGAAGACGCTCCACGCCTGCAGAGTCCATTCGTATGTTTCGGCCAACTCAAGCAATTTACCGGTCAGCATCTGAAGCAATTGCGCGGAGTTGAAAATCGACTGCTTGTAGTAAGTGCCCGCGGTAACCATGAAGGTGCCGCCAAATTCCAGCAGGTGTGGAGGCGCGTGTGGAACGAAGATCGACCGCGGCTTGCTTCCGGGCGGGTTGCTTTTTTCTCCCATCGGACGTATTTTATCCCAAGAAGCGGCACCGGCAAGCCGGTGCACTCCCAAAAGAGAAAACATATGCTTAGCGATGGCGGAATGCACGCTTGAGCCGGTGCTTTGTATGTAATCGCATTTTCG